>CAZSUM010000100.1:0-9148 GCA_964610015.1 uncultured Lentisphaeraceae bacterium | reverse complement strand
CCCAATAATCAACGGCGAAGGCAAACGGGGATCAAGGATCTTGGCTGACCCGCCGATTGAAGAGAGAGAGGGAACCTGATCCAGCATCACTTGGAGACGCTTGTTTTCAATGACATAGGCCTCCTTTGTAATTTCAGGCGCATTGCCTTTCTTTGAAAACGTGGCACAACCCGCGTTTAGACTACACAAACAAGTTCCTGCCCCAGCCGCACTCAGGGCTGTCATGGCCTGCCGACGTGACACAGTCTTCATAGGATTCCTCTCTTTTCTTATAGGCACTAATGCGGGCAGAGCCCGCAACCCTCACCCCAGCCCTCTCCCAGAGCAACAACGTGTTGTTTATCGCTGTTCATCGGCCGTAAGGCAATAAACGACTGCATTAAGCTACGGACGTGCACTTACACATTGCAAAGTCCGCGAACAATCTCACGAAATGCGCCTGCTGCCGATGAACTGGCTGCTGATTCGACAAAAGCCTTGCCTTCATCACAGGACTCAGCAATCAGGGGGTCGATCGGAACAGAGCCAAGAAAGGGAACCGCCATTTCTTCAGCCATGATGCGTCCCCCATTCGTTCGCAGAATCGCGGTGACCTCCCCACATTTGGGACACACAAAACCGCTCATGTTTTCAATCACACCCAGAATCTTGACTCTGAGTTCTTTACAGAAGTTGATAGATTTACGCACATCCGCAGCCGCCACTTTTTGAGGCGTCGTGACAATCACCGCGCCCTCGAGTTCGGGGATGAGTTGGCAGATCGAAAGCGGTTCATCACCGGTGCCTGGCGGAACGTCAATCACCAGCAGGTCTAAGTCGCCCCAATCGACATCTTCGATAAACTGACGAATGACCCCCATCTTCATGGGACCGCGCCAGATAACCGGATCATCCGCATGCTTGAGAAGAAACCCGACTGACAGAACCTTCATTCCGCCTACAATGATGGGCAACATGCCATTCTCACCGCCCTCAAGACGTTGCCCGACTAACCCCAACATGGTTGGCACACTGGGACCATGCAGGTCGACATCGAGCAGTCCCACGCGCTGACCCGACAGCATCGCCGACATGGCTAAATTGACAGCGACCGTACTCTTGCCCACACCGCCTTTACCGGACATGACAATGATCTTACGTTTAATCTGACTCAATCGGCCTTTGAGTTTTGCATCGTCCTGTACAGGTGCTGCTGGTTGTGAACTTGCTTGCCGGGAAGCGCAGGAGGCTTCACCACATGATTCACATTGCTCGGGAGCACAGTCTTTTTTTTCGCTTTTCTCGTCGCTCATCTTTTTACCTTTCAAAAATCAATACCTCGTTATGTGCATCATCTCAGACATGCTTATTCTGGTAACGCTTGGGCCTCATCCTGTTGATCTTGCACCGGGCGGTCAGCATGTTTATCCAAAAGTTCGGCAGCTACGGCTACACACTCATTGCAACTCAGCACGCCTGCTCGGCGAATTTCCCGACAGGTCTGATGGTTTCCGGTTTGTTCGGCAAAGCGCTCTTTAATTTCTTTGGCTGCGCTCGGGCCGGCCAATGTACAAGAGGCATGCAATGCCCCGCATAATCCTTCCGGTGCGCGGCCTCCGCCACACCCAGAGAAGGCTGTCAGAAGATCGCGTGAGTCGGTATGTTTCTCCATCCATGCATGCGCCACAGACTGCGCACAATTGCCCTTTCTCTCACGATGATAGTTTTGAGCGTGCTCTCTCATAAATTCCTTATTCATTTAGAAAGTGACTTTCAACCCAGCATATCCGGGTTTTACCGCATCGCCAAGCCGTTTACACAAAAACTCGATAGCCTCATCTCCTGTGCAGTGACAGGGATAGATGTGTGGAATCGCATAGGTTGCCAGTATGGAGGCGGTCTTTTCTAATCGCTCTTGACTTGCATGTAACAGATGCATTCCGCCTATGAGCGCATAAATCGGTTGCTTCGTCTGTTGGCAAATTTGTTGCAACGTATTGATCACCCCTGAGTGACAACAGCCCAAACAGATAACCAGCCCTTTATCAGTTTCCACCCAGAGTGTCTGATCATCGGGAATGCCATCTTTGTAATGCCCTTCAGCATCCTTGAAGAAAGGTCCGCCAGTATCTTCAAAATCAGTAATTCGTGAAATCGGTCCAGTTAACCAGACCTGCTGATTTAATGCAAGAGGGGAACCGACCCAATGCTTGCGAGATTCGGGCAAGGTAGAGACGATTGCAGCCGAAGCCTCGGGCATTCCAATATGGCGGGGAGTATCATGAATGCTATAGCGATCGCGAAGGGCTGCAGGATGCAGATAAAGCACGGCTTTCGCTGAGGATCCGAGCACGAGAGGAAGATTTCCCGTATGATCGTAATGACCATGACTCAAGGCGACAACATCAGCCCGCATGAGGTCAACACCGAGTGCCACTGCATTGTGTGGCATTGCCGCCCCGCATCCTGTATCAAAAAGAATATGCTGCCCCCCGGCTTCAATCCAAAGTGAAAACCCATGTTCCTTTTCGATACCATATGCACTCCGGTTATCGGAGAGCACGGTAATTGATACTCCATTCACATGCATACGCCATCCATTCAGAACTGACCTGTTCGCAACATAACCAGTGTACAGGCTGTCACAACATCGATCCCTGCACTTCGCAAGCGTTCAGCCATCTCAGGATTTTCGCTCCCAGGGTTAAAAATCACACGATGCACGTGACTAGCGAGAATATCCTCTTCCAGTGACTCCTGGTGAGGGGCACTTAAATAAACAGTGACGGTGTCGACCGGTACTGGAATATCCCGCACCTGCTTATAAACCTGAAACGTATCGATCTGGGCGCAGAAGGGATTAACCGGATAAGGGGTATGGCCTTTTTCTGCGAGTAAGGCAACGGCCTGATAACTGTACCGTTCCGGCTTATTACTGGCCCCCACCACAGCGACATTCATGCTTATTCTCCTTTTTCTTACGGCGCTAACAAATAATCTGCAACTGCACGATACAGCGTACTGACCGCTAGAATCGCACAGTGACGCCCCGCCTCAGGCTGACAGTCACCCGAGCGAATCAATTCACCCGCACTGATCGAGAGAACATCCGTCACGCGGTGTCCAATCGCCCTTTTGGCAATCGCACGACCGCAAGCACGCGTATTACCACAGCCGTCTGTATAATAACGCACATCACAGACCGTGTCATTACGCACCACGAGATAAATCTCCATGGTGTCGCCGCAAGCGCCCGTTAGTGTTGCAGCAGCTGTGGGATCATTCATGCGTCCAAAAAAAGGATCCTCTGTTTCAGGCTTCTCTGCAGCATCTCCCTGATTCATTCTCTTTGCTCCATTCTTTAAACCGACCTGAGGTCTCACGTGTCCGCGACAGGAGCCCCCCCAGTTTCGCAAAACGTTGCCTGAGCCCAAGCCAAGACTCGTGTTTGTTCAATCAGTTCAGACTGCAAGCGATAAATTGGCGAAGAAGCCTTCGCAACCCAAGCCCGTAAAGTTAGCGCTCTATCAATCGGAACGGGGTGCGGATAGCGTATTCGCAAATCTCCAGTTACCGCGCGGATTCCGCGGTGAAAGAGACAGTGAGTCATCGCGCTATCGAGCAAGGCTGCAATCACCCCACCATGCACGAGACCGTCATATCCCTGCAAACGCCAATTAGATTTGAAACTGGCATGCACACCCCCTACCCCATCTGGCTCAAAGCCCAGATTGAGGGACCAAGGGTTACTCTCACCACACATCACGCAAGCATCATGACCGAAGTGAGAGCCCTTGCCTGCCGCTACATTCTCAATGATCGCAGACATTGTTACCTGACTGCAAGTTGCCCGCCAGATATTGACTCACCAACGTTTCTGGTGTCTCAGACGGCACACCCACCATGACGTGAATATTCTGTTGCGTAAAGAGCTCTTGCGCGCGTTGTCCCATACCCCCGGCGAGAATCACAGTCGCCCCCTGTTCAGCCAACCAGCGCGGCAACACGCCCGGCTCATGGGCAGGCGGGACAAGGTCTTCGCGTCCTGTAATCTTCTTCGCGTCCTGATCCACATTGATCAATGCAAAGCGCTCACAATGTCCGAAATGCATACACAACTTGCCGTCAGCAAGTGGGATGGCAATCTTGACTTCTGTTGTACTCATGTTTCACCTGTTGTTTTGATGTTTGACACATTAAAAAATACGATCATTTGTGTGGAAGCGCAAAGGTTTTCGCGATGCATTCCCATACCTTACGAATGTCTTCTCCAGCGGGCGCATCAAGTTCTACGACCGCCTGTTTGCGTAGTTGCGCAGTTGTTACAGCTCGGTCATAACGGATTCGCCCAACACTTGTCGCACCATGTCGCTCAGCCAAACGTTCCATGCGCTCCGTCAACTCAGGATTAATATCCCACTTATTGACGCAGAGTGCACAAGGAATCTCAAAGTGCGCCGCAAGTCTTAGGACACGTTCCAAATCGTGCTCACCCGACACGGTCGGCTCACTGACCATCAGCACGTACGAAGCACCTGTCAGAGACGCAATCACCGGGCAGCCAATTCCAGGGGGCCCATCAGTAATAATCAACGGCTTATTTTGGGCTTCAGCAAGACGTCTTGCCTCCTGCCGCACCATGGCGACCAGTTTTCCTGAATTCTCGGCTGCCGCACTTAACCGTGCATGAACCATTGTTCCGCAGCGCGTCTTAGAAACCATCCACTCGCCACAGACACGGTCTGGAAATGAAATGGCTTCTTCAGGACAGAAGCGGACACACACACCACAGCCTTCACAGGCGATGGCATCAATTGTGTAAACCGCTTTGCCAAACGGTCGCTTCACGTATTTTGGCGCGTCAAAAATGCACAACTCCGCACACTTGCCACAGCCCGTACATTTCTCGCGTTGAATAATGGCCTCGTGACCGCTAATAAAGGGTTCGGTCGTCACGGTCTCCGTCTCTAAAACCAGATGCAGGTCTGCAGCGTCCACATCACAATCTGCTAGCACTGCTTGTCCATCTGATAAAACGGCGAAAGAGGCTGTCACACTGGTCTTGCCCGTGCCCCCTTTACCGCTGATGATCACCAATTCATTAATCTTCTTTTCACTTGCGCTCACAATCTTCTTCCTTTGCAAATCGTCATCTTACATGGTAAACACGCGAAACAAGGGAACGAAGCGCCCTTAATCACGACACCGAAGGTCGGGGCACTCATATCCGTTCTTCCGTCGATTGGCTTGTTTTTGCATGAGTGACGATCGTCTCAAAAAGTGTTTTAAATAGCTCACGATAAGCTGGCAAGGCATCCACCATCAGTTCACCGCGAGAATAGGCTTCGGCAACCTGGCGGTCATCCGGAATTTCAACCAACACAGGGATCTGCTCAGTCTGGCAATACTCCCGGACACACGCATCCCCACTATCTGCGCGGTTGATGACCACACCCAACGGCAGGTGCAACTCGCGGACCACGGCAACGGCCAACTTCAGGTCATTCAACCCAAAGGGCGTTGGTTCTGTTACCAGCACCACATAATCTGTGTCGCGCAACGTGGCAACCACGGGACAGGATGTTCCCGGAGGTGCATCGAGAATTGAATCGTTCGCTTGCATCACATGTGACTTCACTGCACGAATCAACGGAGGTGCCATGGCAACCCCAACGTCTAAACGGCCTTGAATTAAGGTCACCTCACCCGAGCGCACGGTCTCAACCACACCCACACGTTTGGGAACTTCACGAATGGCCCCTTGCGGACAGACAAGTTTACACCCGCCGCATCCGTGACAAAGTTCCTGAAAGACCAGAACTCGTTTTGCCAGCACGGCTAAAGCCTTATATTCGCAAAAGCGGCTACATTCACCGCATCCATTACAAATCGACTCATCCACCTCTGGCACAAGAAGCGTGACAACCTCGGGAGCACCTTGAGCCTCTCCTTTTAAGAAGAGGTGCACGTTCGGCTCCTCCACATCACAATCCAAAATCTGAATATTCGACCCACGGACACGCGCTAGATTCGCTGCCACAGTCGTTTTTCCAGTTCCACCTTTGCCTGATGCCACTGCGATAATCATGCAATCACCCTTTTTTTCTTTTACCCTGTAGCCAAACCAATGCCTGAGTGCCAAGTGGTAAACTAACATTTTTAGCAATCACAGGACATTTGACTTTAAACAAAAAACAGATATCACGTTTAGCGTCACTCAATGTCTCGAAGTTCCCCTGCCCTTTGGAGATCACTAAATCCGCTTTTTCGAAATGCTCACAAAACTCTGGGCTACAACTCTCCAAAAGGGTTCCAGGGACATCCGAGCCATTTGAAATCACCTTCACTAACTCAGTCAGTCCTGCTACTTGAGCATCTTCGCAGGTCGCATCGTTAATAATGGGTGCACCCCGCACCGCCACGGTCACACGATTGAGCCCAAGAGCCTCGATCAACAAGCGATCTAAGACAATTTCACCGGCATTGTCGGCTAGGTAGAGAATCTGATTGGCCGCACTGGCCTGCTGACGCAATGCCGCCACATTGCCCGAAAAGGGAACCTCCTCCACTTGTTTGATTGAGGACACCACCTTTTCAACGGTCAGATCGCTCTTAGGACCCAGATCAATCAAATTCCCAGCAATTGCCAAACGCACGGCCAGAGTAAACGGGTCTGCTGAAACAGCCAATCGCTCGCGCAATGTTGGTAGCAACGAAAGCGCCAAGGCATTATCACGCGCCTTGGCTTCGGCATACGGATCAACAATGCCCGTCAACCCGCGCAAAAAATGGTGTAAGCGTTGCGCCATAACAGGCGGCGACTGTTTGAGATCAGCGGTTTGAATCCACTGGGCAACTTGCCGAGCGACCTGTTCGTGAAGCGTCGGGTTGTCAGAAACACGACGCGCCGCATCCAGAGTTTGGCGGAAAATGCAGGGCAGACAATCAAGACAGGTGTTCATGCAATTAAGCCCAGTGCCCTTCCACATCTGCGTTCTTGAGTGCAGACAGCTTTCCATCCTGAAATTGGGTTAACGCTTCCTGAATTGTCGCGGCCTCAGCGGTATACGCCTCAATACCCGCAGCCGTAAGAACGCGGAATGCTTTAGGACCACAGTGTCCGGAGATAAGCACCTGTGCGCCGGAAGCAGCCACATTTTGTGCGGACTGAATCCCCGCACCCTGCGCAGCATTGAGATTCTGCGCATTATCTACCACTGTAAAGCTGGCGTTTTCTGTATCATAAACTAAAAACTTTGCAGCCCGACCAAAACGCGTATCCAATGGCGCATTGAGGTCTGTTCCTGAAGTTGAAAAGGCAATTTTCATCTTGTTTTTCTTTCTCTTAAAAAGGTTCTGAGATCGTGCGCGAACGGCGTCATTCGATACCGCTCGCGCACATCATTTAGACGGTTGGTGAGTCTTTTGTCCCCGTACTCTTTTCCAGTTGGGTCAAACGATTCTGAATCCCATCTAGTTGTGAACGGAGCGCATCAGCTTGATTCGAAAGGAGTTGTTTCTCATCAACAGGTCCTGCCGCGCCAGCTCCGCCGAAGCGTGCCCAACCCGGTAATCCTGTGGCAAAAAATTGATTCCTGAATCCACGACCTGCACCACCACCCATGCCGCGTCCACGACCACGGCCGAAACCACAACCATTGTACCCAACTCCAGAGTTGGTATAACCCGGCATGCTGTTCCCTGTGCAATATCCCATTGCACGTCCTGTCATTGGCCCCATTCCTTGGGGACCTGTTCCATTTCCACCTGGCATATTCTGCCTCCTTTTTTGTTTTGCTCCGGGCAATTTTTTTCTGCTTCTTGTCTGATGCGGATAAACTCCATTTACTGAGTCTTTTCCAAGGCTTTCACCAGACGCGTGACAAACTTTTCAAGGGCTTTGTCAACCTCTTCAGGTGAGGCCCCCGACTTTTCACCTTGCGGGGTCAGCAGCGTAACACCAGTCACACTTTTGACACCCGCCTCTTCAAATGCTTTTTCTGCCACCTTTAACGTTTGTAGTCCCTTGGTCTCGGGATACCAAGCCGGCACCACGGAAGAAGCCACTAACGTCGGATGACGTGCAACCATCTCTTTCAGTTTGGGGTAGAGTGCCATCAGCTGTGGAGGTTGCTTACCGTAATGCGATGGCCCGGCAAAGATCACCAAGTCGGCCTGCTCACGTTGCGCCGTACTCGAAGCCTCTAGCACACTCAAATCCTGACTCTCTTTCCAAGAGACCACTTGAACCGACACCTGATGTGCCTTTAGTTTTTCAGTAAGCAGATGAGTCAATACGTAGGTGTTGAGACCTGCACTCGTGGCCTTTGTGATGGCATCCACGCCCTCAGGCTTCTTACTGTCAGGCAGATATCCCGCACCCTGAATAATCACGGCATGATAACGCGACACCGCTTGTTCATTGGCCAGCGCCAAACCTGCACTCCCGACCATCAGAGTCACAATCCAGACTGTTGCCCATTTTTGATTTCGCTGCTTCATCTTATCCCCTTTCACTATTTTCAGATCTTTAAAACCGGTGGGAACACGTTGAGACTTTTGAGAGTTGTCCCGGAGTCTCTTGTCACAACAGTGTCCCACCGAAATCATCCTACGAGTCAGCCCGCCGGCGTCCCATGCGACCATGACCGCAACCACAACGCATCCGCCTCCGACCACAACATCCTGGCATTGCAAAATCACGTTCACTCAGCTTGCCCTCAAAATAGGCACCCATCACTTGTTCTAAATTACCAGCCACAAAGGGGAAAACCTTAATCCCCTGAAGCGTCAACCGTTCCTGTAATAATCGCGAAATAGCCCCACAAACCAATGTGTCAACCTTCTGCGAGACCAACCAAGACACTTTCTCTGGTCCATCGTCGTCAGGCATTTCAGCGAATGTTTCAGCTTTAACCTGAGGTCCAGATGAAACAACAAGTCGAATCTGACGTGCTGTGTCAAAGACAGGAGCAATCCGTTTTTGCCATATGGAGAATGCCGTTTTCATGCTTTATAAACATGCATCTTGCATGCCAAACACCATATTTTTCTATTTTAGTCGTAACCCGTTAATATCAAACTAGTTACAATTCACATATCTTTGCTTATGCAAAATCAATAGTTGCAATGATGCAACTCTATAAAGTTGCACAGTCCTATTTTTGCT
>CAZSUM010000099.1:0-9197 GCA_964610015.1 uncultured Lentisphaeraceae bacterium | reverse complement strand
TCAACAGCCTGCCATTCAGGAAACAGGCGTTCACCTAATGGAGGTACAGGAATCTCCTGCGCGCGTACCCCTGTCAGCCAAACTGCCAACAGAAAAACCGTCCATCTCTTTTTCAACATAATACCCCCTCCGTATCACACGCTTATTTAATAATGAGTTGTAAGTATCCTAATCACTCTTTGATGTCATGACAACTGCTTTAAGGAAACAGAAGGCGTGTTTGGAAAACGGATCGCGATCATGACTCGGTTTTCAGTTCACAAGTCAGCATCAATTCGCCATACTAAAAAGGTGCTGTAACCGCACGATTTTACGAATGCAAAAACCCTTTACCGGACCTTTGTTATGGATGTTCCTGTTACCACGGCCATTCGCGCACTACGCGCAGCTCATGCTGAATTCGAACCGCTTCTGTATACCTATGTTGATCATGGAGGAACCCACCACGCTGCGCACGAGCTGGGGGTGAACGAGCATGCCACGGTCAAGACCATCGTCATGGAAACCGATACTAAAAAGCCTTTTATTGTGCTTATGCACGGAGATAAAGAAATTTCCACAAAACAGATGGCTCGCGTTTTGGGTGTCAAAACTGTTTTGCCATGTTCACCGGATACCGTCACCCGTCACACGGGTTATCAAGTCGGCGGCACCTCTCCATTCGGCACGCGCAAACAACTGCCCGTCTACGCTGAATCCTCGATTTTCGACCTACCTGTCATCTACATCAATGGCGGTCGGCGTGGGATGCTAGTGAAGATTGCCTCCCCTTTGCTCGATCAGCTCTTACATCCAGTACACATCAGTGCCGCTGTCTGATCCCACCCCTTACCGATGATTGATCTGAATGCCTCCTAAAACAATTCCCCGGTTTTGACAGACTCGACCTAGCATCACATCACAGTGCTGTGCGATAACTGGGATTCTTCCAAAAATCAAAACCACCTGTTATAGTAACTAAATGAATTTTTTTAATTTTTCTTCTCTTATACCCAAGAGCTTGCTTTCAAAGAGCCAAATGCGTCACGTCGCCTATGTTGCCTCAGCCGGTTTAATTCTCGGAGTTGCTTCGCTTCTGGGATGTGCCACTTCCCCTGACGGCCAACAGAGCCACCGCTATTCCCCCAACACCTCTTTCAAGCAACAGATGTCGATGTGTCAAACACGTGGAATTGTCTTCACGGATTATCATATTCATATTCGCGGGGGCATGACGCCGGAAAAGGCGATTGACCGACAGCAGCACAGTGGCATCCGTAGCGCTGTACTCGAAAACTACGGTCGCGAGTGGCCGCTCAGTGACAACGCCAAGCTTGCAGCATTCATTGCTACTTGCAAGCAAGCAGCCCCAACGGGAATCTCTCTGCCAATCGGCATCCAAGTCAATGACCGCGACTGGTACCAAACCATCGACCCCGCTCTACTTAAAAAACTCGATTTTATTCTGGCTGACACTATGATTATGGGCGTTACAAAAGAGGGGTCCCCACAGCGACTTTGGTTACCGGAAGTTAACATACAAGATGCGAAAATCTGGATGCAGACTTACCTTTCACACAACCTGCGCATTCTTGATGAGCCAATTTCAATCCTCGCAAACCCAACCTACCTCCCCCCCTGCATTTCCAACCGCTATGATGAGCTTTGGAGCGAAACAAACATGCGGCAGATTATTGAAAAGGCCGTTAAAAACAACATCGCCCTTGAAATTCAGGCTGGCTCACCATACCCCAATCCCGCCTTTTTGAAACTGGCCAAAGCCATGGGAGCGAAGTTCTCCTTTGGTACAAATAATTTTGACCCCAAGCCCAAAGACCTTTCACGTTGGTTTGAAGCGATCACACTTCTCGACCTTCATGCAGAGGACCTTTGGACCCCATCGAACTGCAAAAAACGTCCCTAGCCCAACCAGCCGACCGATTAACTATAAAGGAATCTTATGTCACTATCAGGTCTTACCCTTATCGGCGAAAGCATTAACGATTCAGTTCCCTCAACACAAGCGCTTTTCGAGGCCAACGATCTGCCGGGTCTTCAAAAATTGGCACACTCCCAAGCTGAACTCGGCGCAGCCTATATCGACGTCAATGTTGGTTCTCGCTCACCTGCCTTCATGACCGAAATGGTGCAAGCCCTTCAGACAGTGATCAAAACACCGCTTTCAATCGATTCCCCAGATCTGGAGCTGGCACGCGCTGGGCTGGAAGCGTATGACGCCAAAGTCGGCGTACCGATTCTCAACTCCATCTCCCCCTTGCGACTAGAGATGTTTGAGCTGCTCTCCATTAAACCTTTTCGTCCCATTTTACTCGCCTCTGAGGGACTTCAAAATGGAGAGAGCATCCAGTGTCGTACAGCGGAACAAACCTATGCCGCAGCCAAACAACTGATTGAAAAAGCTCACCACCACGGCATCACCAACGCCGACTGTATTATTGATCCAGGTATTGCGCCCCTTGCTAGCGACATGGAAAATAATATTCATCGTCTGATGGGTACTTTACGCTTGATTCAGGCGGACCCAGAGTTTAAAGGGGTTCACATCTCCGTGGGTCTCAGCAACTTCACCATTATGCTCCCCCCCAAACGCCCGGATGGATCACCTGTCAAAGTGCCACTCGCCAGTGCTTTTCTCACCCGTGCCATGCCCTTGGGACTGGATATGATCATCGGTTCTGCCAAGGCCGCTTATACTTTATTATCAGAAGACCATCCGGCCTTGCAGTGCTTTGACAATTGCCTAGCGGCCGACGGCTTTGAGGTTCTGGAATGCGTTCAAACGTTCATCCTGTGATTTGAACATCAGACATCCTGTCTGCCAGATCAAGCAACAAGCTCAGTTGCGCTTGCCCCTCTATCCTATGTTTGACAGTCAACACGTCCGCTGATAGCCCGTTTCAACGTCAGCGGGTCGGAATACCCGACGCCGCTGTCCGCAGGCAAACCGAAAGCCAAACGAGAAACACGCACCGAATAGGGACGCAACATTTCGCTGATATATCCAGCAGTTGCATCGCCCTCCATATCCGTGCTAAGGGCAAGCAACACCTCTTGGATGGTGCCTGCTTCAATGCGAGCGACAAGCACGGCAAGACGCAGTTCAGAAGGACCTGTACGTCGTGCTGGCGAGAGCTTACCCATCAGCGCGTGATATCGCCCGTTGAAACCTCCCGAACGCTCAATGGACACCATATCCGCGGGTTCCTCCACCACACACAAGATTCGGTCATCACGAAGCGTATCGGTACAAAGAGCACAAGGTTGACGATCTAACGATGTAAACCCACCACAAACCGAACAACAACAAACATTCGCGCGTGCATCTTGTAACGCAGTAACCAGCGTATCGAGCAACAAGTCGGGGTTGCGTAATAACGCCAGTGCGGCACGCTCCGCTGATCGCCTTCCCAAACCGGGTAGCTTGGAGAGAGACCGTATCAGATTGTCGAGCGGTGCAACCATATTAGATTATCCCCCAAACATATCCCCCATGCCACTCCCTTGCATCATCTTGGCCATCGCTTCTTGGGTTTGCTTTTTAACCCCTTTTAACGCGCCATTAACTACTTGGGACAACATGGTCTCAAAACGTTCCGGTTTCCCAGCTTGCAACTCTGTCAGAGCTTCAGGGGTTACATGGAGCGACACAATTGTAAAGTCGCCCCTCGCAACACAGGTGACGCCGCCGTTCGCATACTCACAGGTAATTTTTTCGATTTCCGCTTGAATACGCTTAGCTTCCTTGCGCATCTGCATCGCTTGCTTGACTTGGTCTAACATACCCATAACTTAAAACTCCTTTAGCGTCTGTAAATAACAATCGCAGTTGTTCTGTTTAAATGCGGTTGAGTTTAAACCAAAGCATCCCCCGCCTCAAGCCCGTTTGCAGGCTTAATTAGCGCCCCGCGTTGCCGCAAAGGACCTGTTACTCAAAATGCGTGCTGACTATAGCGAAAATTGAACAAATGATTCGGCTTATGTTAAACTGAAAAACAGAGTTCTTGTCAGCGCCCTTTTCGGGGATGAGTGTTTGGATGATCGCGATCTGTTCCCGCGCGGTAGGGATGCATCCCCCTTCGGAACGCTGTAGCCTTAACAGAGGTGCCGAGGCGTCCGCAAATGGTAAGAACGCATCCCCGAGGCGTCCGCAGTGCAGAGGCAAAGACCTGCGGACGTTTCGGGAAAACATCCCTACCAGAGACCCCGATCAACCCTGCCTACCCATGGGCCACGTGTCTTGAACAGCGGTTGCAAAGGCTTGAAGATCGGAATACCGGAGAACGGCCCGATCGTCAAGCAATGTCGGCTGCGCATTGATGATCACAATCTCTCCTCCCGCACGAATCGTTAGCGGGGGTATCAAGGCCGCAGGATTAACCGTTAAAGACGATCCCAGCACTAATAAGAGATCTGCACGCTGCGCAAGCTCTATAGCACCTTCAAACGCCTTTTCCGGTAGCATCTCTCCAAAGAAAGTAATATCCGGTTTATAGGCCTCGCCGCAATGTTCGCAACGAGGCACCTCAGTTTGTTCAAAAAGGGTGCAGATTTCATCGAACGTCTTCTCACACCCGCAACCGAAACAGTGATGCAAAATCGGCGAGCCGTGAATTTCATAGACACGCATCGAGCCTGACTTTTGATGTAGCATATCAATGTTTTGTGTAATGATGCCCTTAACCACACCCGCCTGCTCTAAACGCGCAAGGGCTTTATGAACGGGTCCAGGTGAATAGTTCTTCAACCCGTAAACCAACTCCGCGCATCCGCGGTAGTAAATGGCTGGATCGCGACGAAACCACTCAATGTCGAAGATGCGGTCAGCATTCGGTTGCTTATACAGCCCCTGTGGACCCCTGAAATCCGGGATTCCACAGAGGGTTGAAACGCCAGCTCCCGTAAAGACGGCAACGTGATGTGCGTTCTTGAGTTTCTCAATTAAGGTATTCATTCAGTCAGACCACCACGTACAAACCACGCCTCACTTAACCGGTTCAAGGCGAGCCGTCCACCCACCACCAGCAGCAAGTTTTAGGGTTAATGGGCGCCCTCCCTCAATCACGCATTCAGTACGCGTATAGTCGGTTGCATCGCGATCTGCATTGATACCGTCCGCAAAGACAACGGCCTGATAAGCGCCTTTTAAGAACCCAAGCTCGAGAGTCAACTCGCGGGGGTCCCAATTGCTGATCGCCGACAAATACCAGACGCGCCCCTTACGCCGCGCAACGGCTACATATTCACCAACAGCGCCAGCCAAACCAATTGTTTCATCCCACACAGTGGGAACTTTAGACATAAAGTCAGTACACTCCTGATTGCGCATATACTGTGTGGGCGAATCACAAAGCATCTGTAAAGGCGCCTCAAAGAGTGTCAGCAGCGCCATTTGATGCACACGCGTGCCTTGTGAAGTTGGCAACGCATAGTTGGCTTTAAAGCCCTTCTGGGTCTGGTTACGCATCGCACCCGGTGTGTAGTCTAAGGGTCCCGCCACCATGCGTGTAAAAACGATTTTGCAATCATTCGCCACAAAATCAGACCCGTTTTCCCATTTAAGTTGTTCCAACCCGTGAACCCCTTCAAAGTTTATGATGTTCGGATAACTCCGTTGCATCCCCGTTGGTTTAAACATCCCATGATAATCAACCAGGAGTTGATAGTGCACCGCAATCTCAGCCGTTTGTTCCAAAAACTTCACGACAAACTGGTCATCGCGGTCCATGAAATCAATCTTAAACCCTTTGACCCCCATGTCAGCGTAGCGTTTAAAGACTTCGTGTTGACGTCCGACGAGTTGTGGCCAGGAACACCACAAAATAATGCCAACCCCTCGTTGGCTTGCATATTTGACCAGCTCAGGAACATCAACATCAGGATTGATCTCCATGATCTTCAGACTGACTGACCACCCCTCATCAAAAATCACATACTCGATCTTGTTTTTCTGCGCAAAATCAATGTAGTACTTGTAGGTTTCTGTGTTGCACCCCGCACGGAAATCAACCCCCGAAATATTCCAGTCGTTCCACCAGTCCCAAGCTACTTTGCCGGGTTTGACCCAGGCAAAATCGTCTTTCACGTGAGGAGGAGTCGCCAGCGCGTAAACAATATCCGATTCAATCAACGCACTCGGCTGATCAGTCAGAATAAAGACACGCCAAGGAAATGCACGACGACCCGTTGTCTCTGCCAACCAGGATTCGCGATCCACAATGTAGCGTTGACGCTGGTTGTTCTTAACTGTCTTTGAAACCGGATACGGGGCCATCCACGCTGATAACTTATCGCTATCTTGGCTGTTGCGATAGAGGTTCCATCCTGGATAATCGAGCAAGTCAGACTCTGTCACGCACATGTACCCACCATCTGAATATTCCAGTAGCAGCGGTAGATAAACCAAGCGACTCTTGTCCGCTGCAATTTGAGAAACCTTCACCTTCTCATAAATCGACTCCCAACTATTTTGCAACTTGTCTTGCTTGGAATCGTTTTGGTTGGCCCAGTTGTACCCAACGTAGGCTGTCAGATCAGAGGATGGAAACACGATTGAAGCCTGATCATCCATCACACGAATCGTTCCATCAAAAGAGGTTGCAAACCGATACGCCACGCCATCGTTATACGCACGGAGAATCACGCGATATCCCTTTTCAAAAGAGACCTCCACCTCGTTACCGTTTTCATGAATTTCCGCCTTTTTATAAATAGGCGTCCGAATGGTCCCTGTAATGGTGCGCGCTTTTTTGTCGATTATTTTGGGTGACGCCCCAAGAATGCCTTTTCCTTCAATCGTCATGCTGACCGCGGTCGGCGCCACGCGTGCCTGCCCCTTACGCAACACGGCATATTGCAATCGATCACCAACAATTAATTGAATCTCGTTTTTCTCGTCAGGCGATTTGAGGACAATGGTTTCCGCACAAAGCGACCCCACGCTTAACGTAACAATCAAACTAACAACAAAAATACGTAGCTTCATTTTTCTTTTTCCTTGTTGATCCGATGGCTCCCTAGTTATCGCACCGAAGTCTTGAAGTATACCACGCCGACACCACTCGGGCAAATGTCGACCCTAACCGAACCCGTTATTCAGTTTGCGCTTTATGTTAAGTCAGTAATCGGCTATTGATTACTCTGTTTTATCTTGGTACGCGTTAACCCATAAACGGACAAAATCCATGCTTCTACCTGCTATTCTGACAACCCTATTCCTCACCGTCACGTTACAGGCGGCCACACTCACGCTCTGGCCTTCTGATTTATGCGAGGTTACTCACCATAACGCCAGCATGTTCACGTTGACAGACGAGAAACGCATTTGTGTTAAAACCGAAACGACGTATACGTGGCCGGGAATTACCGTTGCCTTTAAGTCAGGCACCTACGATCTGTCGGCTTATGGCCCTCTGCGTATCACTGTCCGCAGCACCACTCCACGCCCCATCACAGTCAACCTCAGTGTAAAAAACCGTCCACAAAATGGTCGCTCGCCTAGCGGCAGTGTCACCCTCCAACCAAACGAGGAAGGCCAGCTTTTGACCACCTTGCGCCTCACACCGTGGGCACTCGACAAACCCATCGAATGTGTCGGCATGCGCGGGTATCCCGTTGCACTGATGGGCGACACCTTCAATGTGCAAGAAACATCAGAAATTCATGTTTTTCTTGATCATCCCACTGAACCCGCCTCCTTTGAGGTCGTGCGTATTGAAACCGACAAAAGGCCCTTGCTCCTGCTTCAAGCCGATACCTTCCTGCCATTCGTAGATTGTTTTGGCCAGTTTATGCACGACGATTGGCCAGGAAAAATTCATTCTGAAGAAGAGTTGTTACTCGCAAGAAAAAGCGAAGAACAATGGTTGGCAAACACGCCAGCTCTGCCTGACCGTAACCGTTGGGGTGGATGGTCTGCGGGTCCAAAATGCAAAGCAACCGGCCACTTCCGCACTGAGAAAGTAAAGGGGATTTGGTGGTTAATCGATCCAGATGGCCATCTTTTCTTCTCACACGGTGTCGACTGCGTTCAAGCCGGCGAACAAACGGGAGTACAAGGCCGCGAACCTTATTTTTCATGGCTTCCTGAAAAAGAGTCGGCCTTTGGTTCTTTCTACAGCAAGGGATACTCAGCAGCACATGGATTCTACAAAGATAAAACCGCATACCTTGTCTACAACTTTAGTTATGCGAATCACCTGCGTAAATATGGTTCCCTGTGGGAGACCACCTTTTGCGACCTCGCACACCGCCGTATCCACGCATGGGGTCTGAATACCGTGGCCAACTGGTCCAATCCCAAGGTCTATCTGATGAACCGCACACCCTTCACCGTCTGCCTCAATACCCGTGGCCCACGCATTGAAGGGTCCACGGGCTGGTGGGGCAAGTTTCCTGATCCCTTCGCAAAGGCTTTTGAAGAGAATCTCCGCAAACGTGTGCTTGAGCAGTGTCAAGTCGGCACGACCCAAAACCCTTGGTGCATTGGCTATTTTGTTGACAATGAGTTGTCGTGGGGTCAGGACGATCGCGATCTAGCACGCGCCGCACTCCAATCCCCTGCAACACAACCGGTCAAGATCGCCTTTCAAGCGTGGCTTGAGAAAACATACACAACCCCTTCTGCGATGAATACCGCGTGGAAAACCTCATTCGCGTCTTGGGATGCCTTTCTGGCGGCCACAAATATCCCCAATGAAACGTGTTGCGGTGCAGACCTAGAAGCCTTCCATATGCAGATCGCTGAACAGTATTTTCGCACCATTCGTGACGTACTCAAAGAAGCGGCTCCTGATAAACTTTATCTGGGGTGCCGCATCGCGTGGGGAGCCCCGTCCATCTATCGTGCGGCAGCCCGCTTCTGCGACGTGGTGAGCGTCAACACCTATCAGCACACGGCAACCAAAGATCTGCCGCCAAGCTCCCTTGACAAGCCGATAATCAATGGCGAGTTCCACTTTGGGGCACTGGATCGAGGGCTCTTCCACACTGGACTTGTCTCCACCCAAAGCCAAGACGATCGAGCCGCCTGTTACAAGGCCTTCGTACAATCCTGCCTGAAGCATCCCCGCTATGTAGGCACCCACTGGTTTCAATGGCGTGACCAACCTCTGACAGGACGCCTAGACAGCGAGAACTATCAGATCGGTTTTTTGACCGTCACAGACCAACCTTACCCTGAATTAGTTGCTGCTGCTCGG
>CAZSUM010000098.1:0-9224 GCA_964610015.1 uncultured Lentisphaeraceae bacterium | reverse complement strand
TACGGGGTATTTACAAAACGTGCGCGAAAGCGTGCGCGCGCTGTTCGGGGAAGATGCCGAGATGTCCGAAGTCTGTTCCTGAGAGCTTAAAAGTGATGCCGGATATTGATACAGGCCACTCGGAGGGAAGGTCACCACGATTGTGCCACTGGTTTCCCTCTGTCCGGTCAAACGAGGCGTGTGCCTTCGCCCAAGTGGTTGCATCTAGGCACGGTTTCCAGACCGCTTGTGAACAAGGTCGGTCAAGCACGTATTCGCCAAAACGCTCCAACTTCCGACCCGCGCCACTGTCCAATAAGGCGTAGGCCTCTGAAAGTTCTGGCTTCATTGCGACCTCATTCCTTTTATCTATCCCCTCCCAGGCCAGAGCAACAGCAGTGCCATGGCTAGGAAAAACAGGCCCAGCAGGATCTTGACAACAACGAGATTCCGCTTGCTCCAGTCAATCAATGCAGTGAGTTGCAGGCCACGGTGGAAACAAACAAAGACGATGGTGAGTGGGAGCACAAAAAGGAGGTTATAAATAACCAGCAAAACCCAGGCGCACACATCAGAACAGTCCCGCTTGAGCATGTACATCAGAACAGGCACGTAGCTCTGTCCAGTACAAACACTCTCCAGCACGGTTACGCCTGCGCCAGTGATTAATCCCCCCAGGATTGGACCCCCAACGCCCAGTCGCGAGTTCATAAACGCATGGATGCGACGTTTGATCTTTTTGGGGATCTGGAGTTTGACATCATCCGGTCGTTGTGTTCTACGAAAACGGAAGGCATCGCGAAAGGAATAGAGGCCAAGTGGGAGCATACAGAGACCGAGCACCACTTCAATTCCCTTTTTGACCATACCGAATTGCGGCACTTGTCGAAAGGCGTAGATAATTCCCATACCAATCGCCATATAGACAATAAAAGAGGCTGTGATGAACGAGACCCCCACCCAAAGACGTGTGCGTCTGTTAGCCTTGGAAATGGCTAAGACACTCATGAAGAAAATCAAGGTCGAGATGGCGCAGGGATTAAATCCATCCAGTAATCCGCCCAAGGCCACGACAGAGAAGGTGAGTGCGCTGGCACGCTCACGCACAACGTTCATCGCCTGTTCGCCACTTAATACCGGTGCTTCAGGGAGTTGCCAGCCCGGTTTTTGATGCCGTATGAGGGCATTGTTGATCTGATCAACTACGCCGGTGATAATGGTGTTGCCCCCAGATAAAAAGATCGAGTGATCCACAACCAGTGCCACACGTCCGTTCTCATCGTTGTTGCATCGTTGTTGATAGGCCACCAACAAAGGGATCGTTTCCGCGTGCGACAAATCATGACTGGTCAGTTCATACAACTCTTCGAACTGATCCTCAATTTCAGGGAAGGCAATCTTTTTAACCTCTTCACACTCGGTGCATCCTGGCGAAAAGAAAAAGTCAAGGTGAACAGGCCCACCAGGGAGATCCCCAGCCAAGAGCATGGCGGTGTTGAAACAAACGCAAACAATCACAAACAGCATGAGGCACCATGCTTTTTTCTTAAATTGCTTATTCATTGTTCGCCATTCACTATAAGGTTTCTCTTGGTAAGCCTCAAATCAAAAAGGGATCATCGATTGTTGGCACATTTCTTTACCCGTGATTACTACAACACTCCGGGTGCCCTTGCTTGATGACTAGCCCCGTGCAACCTGGCGGCGTTGCTGACGCGTCAACGACTCTGAGTTGGTCGAGTCGGTGTTAGTCGGCGGGGCATTGCGTTTGCGTAACATCAGCATTTGGATGATGGAAAGGGCCTGACTGACCGTCCAGTAGAGCGAAAGCGCTGCGGGGAAACTATAAAACATGTAGAGCATCATGATTGGCATCATGATCATCATCATTTTCTGTTGTTGCGGGTCGCCCATGGAGGGCGTCAGATAACTCTGCAACGCCATGGTTCCGGACATCAGGATGGGTAGAATGTTTAGCGGAATCGGTAAGATTCCGGCAAAGAGATTCTCGGGTTCACTCAAGTCGACTATCCAGAGAAAGGGTGCATAACGCAATTCGACAGCACTTCGTAACACTGTGAATAGCGCGATGAAAACGGGAATCTGAATCAACATGGGCAAGCAGCTGGAGAGTGGATTGACCTTGTTTTCGCGATAAATCGCCCAAGTTTCTTGTTGGAGTTTCTTAGGGTTGTCTTTGAACTTCGCCTGGATCTCTTTTAGCTTAGGTTGGATCTCCTGCATTTTCTTCATGCTCTGCGTGCTCTTGTGAGTCAACGGCCAGAAGATAATGCGCACGAGGAAGGTCAGTAGAATAATGGCAATGCCATAGTTAGGGACGATGCGATGGAAAAAGTTGAGTGTTGGCACCAGCAGTTTGCAGAACCAAGTAAAGGTTCCGAACTCCATCAGGGCCTCCATTTTATTACCCATGTCCTGTAGAAGAGAGAGTTTTTTGGGGCCAACGTAGAGCAGATAGTTACGTGTGAGCGTTTCCCCTTGACTCAGCACTTGCCCGGGGAAGAGGACCCGCGCTGAAAGGTGACTGAGCGAGTAGGTTGCCGTGGCCGGATCGCGGACCATACTGGCAATAAACCCGTTGTTGGGTGTAGGGGATGAGAAGAGTGTGACAAAGAAACGTGATTTAAGTGCAACCCAAGCCTGCGGATTGAGAATCGGCACGGTGACTTGATCGGCCATACCCACAGCAGAGGGCGCACGGCTGCATCCTCCGGCTCCACCGGCAACAAGAAAGGGTTTGGTGATTTTTTCAGAGCCCCAGTGAGTTGCTTTTTTAGCCGCAATCGGCAGAGAGTCAATTGAGAGCAACTCATTTTTGGATGCCCCCTTATGCATAACGCCAACCTGAACCGCGTTAGTCCCGAGAGTTAACGGTTGCGTTCCTGTGTTGCGAAGCGTGTCCGTAACCCGAATCTGGTAGTTCGTGAGCAACTCGATCCGACGTGTGATGTGCAGACCTTGCTCTGTGACGGTGGTGCAGGTTACCAAGCGTTTCGAGTCATCCGCTTGTAACGTGTACGCTGCGTTCGGGGCTAAATTCGGTAGCCCAGAAAGGGCCAGAGCAGGGGCCTCGGCAAAGTCCATGGATACAGGAGGGTTCTCTGCGCTCTGTTTACCTGGAAGGGTTGCAAAGTCACTTAGCGTTACTTGCTTGAGTACCGCACCATAAGAGGAGAGGTTGAGCGACATCTCGTTTCCGGTCAGCGTTACCACGTGTTCAGGCTCGGTTGGGGACGCGAGCGGAACTTCGGCGAGGGGGACAGTTGAGATGGACCCCGGCGCGCTAAGTGTCGCTGCTGGCTGGTTGGTGGCAGCGGGCAATGTTGCTGCTGGCACTGAAGCGGTAGGTGCTTGCGCGGCTGTTTGAAGCTGTTTAGCCGCTTGCCGTTGGGTGTAAACCAGCCAACCAACTAATACCAACCCTAGAAGAAATGCGATGATTCGCTCTTGTTTGTTCATAAAAAAAACCTCTATTCCAAATTCAGTCTCGTCTTCTCATCTCAGCTTTTTGTCAGGTGGGTCGCGGCGTGGTGGTACTGGGTCATACCCAGATGGACCAAAGGGCCGACAGCGCACGAGACGTTTAAGAGTAAGCCAAACTCCTTTGATCACACCATGCGTACGAAGCGCCTCGATACAGTAGGCCGAGCAGGTGGGCTCGAATCGACAACAGGAGCCTATGTGCGGGGAGATCGCGATCTGGTAAAAGCGTACGAAAAGAATAATGGTATTGCTGAGGGCACGGTTGATGACAAACCCGATGTTTTTCATCTTTTTCTCCGTTATCCATGCGCAACCCGTTCTGGCTCATTGTCATCGCGCCATACCTTGGCTCTACGACACACCTGTTTAAAATCTTCGATCACGTCTTGGCACCGCTTGCCCGCTATACCGGCACGCGCAATCAAAATAAGATCGACCTGTGCTGCCAAATGGTGTCGGTTGAGGCGAAACGCTTCGCGCAACAATCGTTTGGCTCGGGCACGATCAACCGCACGACGGAAAGTGCGTTTAGAAACAATAACGCCGACCCTACGGTCGGCATCTGTACCACGCCCTACCCAGATCGTCAATGACCGACCGTAAAAAGAACGTTTTTCAGCAAAAATCCGCTTGTAGGCGGGTGCTTCAAGCCGGAAAAGACGGAACAAGGGCGGCTGATGTTGCCCGCCTGTTCCGGTCATGTTCCTGTTGCCCAAAGGCACGGGTTATACCTGGGTTAGTCTTGCCCGGCCCTTACGGCGACGAGCATTGATAATCGCGCGTCCGCCGCGGGTTGCCATTCGGGCGCGAAAACCAATTTTGCGAACCCGTTTGATCTTCGAGGGTTGCCACATCATCTTCATTGTCTGGGTCTCCTACCTATTTCTTCTGTAAAAAAGAGTTTTTAAGATTACCACACCCGATCAGTCGGGTCAATCCGTTGACGGCAACAATTTTTAGTTCCGCGTTGCACTGCTCACCGTGCGTAGCGGGACAACAGGAGCCTGCGGACGGTTTGCCTCCTCCGCCAAGGCTACGGTTTTCCGAAGGGGGAACCATCCCTACCAGAATCGAGCATGCGGTAGCGACGAATTTAGACCGAGGCCTGTTGCCGGGTCAGTTCTTTGCAGTAGGTGGCACGTCCATCTTCAGGCGCATAGAAATCGGGCAAGACTTCGCAAAGCTTGAACCCCATACGTTCATAGAAGGCACGTGTAGGAGCATATTGGGCACGGCTGGAGGTTTCACAATAAAGGTGTTGTCCGCCCATGGCGGCAGCTTCAGCCAAGACTTCGCGTAGGAGGTGTGCGCCGATGCCGTATCCCTGCATCTCCGGAGTGACCGCCAGCCAATACCAGTCGAAACTACTGACGGTGCAGGGAATGGGACCAAAGGAGGTGTAGCCGACGACCGCTCCTTCATATTCTGCCACGACAAACTCATATCCAGAGGTAGCGCCTTTGGCAAGTCGCTCTTCGACCAGCTCAACCGCGACAGAAATTTCGTGTTCATGGAAGTAACCCGTTGCACGTGTGACCTCGCGGATAGCATGGATATCACTCGGAAGTAGCTCTTTGCGGTAGGTGACTGGGTGTGGCAGTTTGATAGGGCGGTGTGTACTGCCGGTGGTGAAACAGGATTCGGCAGGGCTGGAAGGCAGAGGTGACTGGATCGGCAGAGCGTCGTTGAGGATGCGTGCAATGGCCTCATCGTAGGTGATTCCCGCTTGTGTCAACATGGCTGCAAAGCCGCTATCAGGAGCGATACAGGGGTTTGCATTGACTTCAAGAATCCAAGGTTTACCTGTTGAATCGATTCGGAAATCGACACGTGCATAGCCGCTCAGGTTAAACAACTCCCAGCACTGGCGTGCGAGGCGTTGTAACGTGATGGTCAGAGGTTGTTCAGCATCCGCATCTAGAAATCGCCGCACGGTGTGCGTGTATTCAAATGAGTCCCCCTCCCATTTTGCCTGATAGCCGACGATGCGGGGCTTGCCAAGGGGATAGTCTTCAAAGACGATTTCGGTAATGGGGAGTATTTCCGGACCCTCTGGTCCCGCTAATAACGCCACATTACACTCGCGACCATCAATGAACTGTTCGGCAAAGAATCCTTGCGGAATTTGCGTACCGATTTCTTTAGCACTTTTGGGAGAGTGAATGCTGGCATCATTGAGTCCGATGGACGCGTGTTCCCAGACGGATTTGACAATCCATGCCACAGCGGACGCTTTCGTTACGCCGTGCGTCGCTGCGTCATCAGTCACCCACACGGGAACAGGGAGGCCAACGGAGAGCATTTTCTCTTTAGCGAGCAGTTTGTTCGTGGTGAGGTAGAGGGCTTCAGCAGAACTCCCCGTAAAGGGGATCCCCGCTACTTCCCAAAGAACTGGTGCAAGGTGGATGAGCCGTCCTGACCCTGCCAGTGTTTCGACTAGGTTGAACAGGCAGGCTGGTTGTAACAGCGCCACTTTTCGCATGAGATTGCCAAGATCAGTCGTGCAATCAAGCGTCGATACACGGTGACCTTGTGCACACAGGACAGATTGGACGGCAGCAACTTGCTCAAGCACATCGCATTCGTCGGCGCAGGCATCAGATGGCACATGCTGGTGAATAAGCGTGATAGTCATAATTCGATTTAAGGATCTGGTCAGGCGCGACAAGCGAATACCGCGCTAGAGCTGAGACCATGATCTTTCCAATGAGTTGCGTATAGCCGAGGCCCGCCATACGTGCGAGAATCGGCAGATCAGAATCTTTTGGGTTGAGGCCGGCGAGTGGATTGACTTCCAGAAACATGGGGTTCTGGCTGACATCACAGCGGATATCGACGCGTCCACCGTCGCGGCACCCCAGCGCACGCCAAGCTTTTAGCGCGACCTGTATGGCTGCGGCTGAAACGGGCTCTGTAGCGGGGTGACAAGGACGATAGGTTACGCGATCTTCGTACTGGCTCTTGTTTTCGTAGGAGTATCCGCCCTGTTCCGCATTGGATAGAAGCACAATCTCCATGGCGCCCACGACAGTGGCTTGAGGGCCAGTCCCGGTTATGCCAACGGTAAATTCACGTCCTGCCAAGTAGGATTCGATCAAAACCGGTTGCTGAAACTGTTCAACGAGTTGTTGACAGCCTGCGTTCAAAGACTCGGCCGTAAGGATGATGGAACGGGAGGAACATCCCTTTCCGGTACCTTCCGCAACTGGCTTGATGAAATAGGGCGGTGTAAACCGGAGATCCGCAAGATCGCGTTCACGTTCATAAACACAGAAATCACTGGTCGGTACACCTGCGTCACGCACTACGCGTTTTGTCATCCCCTTGTGCAGAGTCAACGACAGCACGAAGGGGTCTGAAAAAACATAGGGGACGTTGTAGAGTTCGAGAATGGCAGGGACCTGCGCCTCGCGGGCAATGCCCGCGAGGCCCTCACAGATATTGAAGACCAGATCCCAGCGCTCCCCAGCTTCAAGACGATGGATCAGCGCACGTGCGTGGCCGATACGATCCGTCTCGTAGCCCAGTTCCCGCAAGGCATCCTCAATACCCGCGATGGTCTCCTCTTTATCGAACTCGGCGGTCTCTTCCATGGAATAACCCATCGAGAGATAATCGGTTCGCAGATCATAGGTGATTCCAATACGCATGACTGGCTCCTGAGTGGCTGCGTGGCGCTTATTTTTCCGCATAGTCGGGATAAACGTAGTGTTGATTTTGGTAATTTGTCAGAGAGAGATTGCCAGAGGCATCCCGTCCGGAAACATAATCCGGAGAAATCGGTATCTTGCCGCCACCTCCGGGGGCATCGATGACATAGGTGGGTATTGCGTACCCACTGGTGTGACCACGCAAGCCGCGGATGATTTCTATTCCCGTCGCGACCGGTGTACGGAAATGCTCTGATCCTTGGATGGGGTCACACTGATAGAGGTAGTAGGGCTTAACCCGCATCGCCATGAGCCGATGCATTAATTCACGCATCGTATCGACGGTGTCATTCATCCCTTTGAGCAACACGGTCTGTGAACCCAACGGAATGCCTGCATCAGCCAATCGGGCACAGGCCTTAGCTGTTTCAAGGCAACACTCGTCAGGGTGCAGAAAGTGTAGGCTCATCCAAAGAGGATGGTATCGCCGCAGCATGCGTACAAGCTCCGGGGTGATGCGTTGAGGCAGCACAGCCGGAACTTTGGTGCCAATCCGAATGATTTCAACGTGCGGGATGGCCCGTAGATTGGAGAGGATAAACTCCAATCGCGCATCACTCAAGGTCAGGGGGTCTCCCCCTGAAATCAGGACGTCACGAATTTCTGGATGACTTCTGATGTAATCAAAAGCCATCTGGAGCCGACGTGTTCCTGGTGTGATGGTGCCATGCCCAACGACACGCGAGCGGGTGCAGTACCGACAGTAGGCCGAACAAAAATCGGTCGCCAGTAACAGGACGCGATCAGGATAACGATGGACCAATCCCTGAACCGGACTCTGACTTGCCTCTCCCAGCGGATCTTCCGCTTCCCCTTTGCAACGCCGCATCTCGTAGACCGTTGGGATCATCGAGCGGCGTAGTGCCTGATTGGGATCATCCGGCGAGAGCAACCCCATGTAGTGCGGAGTCACCGCCATGGGTAGCAGATTGCCGGAAAGCGAGAGGACCGACTCTTCCTCGACGGTCAGATGGATCATGCGCTGGACTGTAGCAAGATCACGGATGCGATGGCAGACTTGCCACCGCCAATCTTGCCACTGCGTATCTGTGGCGTCTGGGAAGAAACGATTACGAAACTCACTACACTGAGGTGTCATCCGAAGGACACGCCGTTTGCCGGGGGTCGCTTGGATAGCCGCAGTCAGGTGTGGTTTTCTGTCCATGCGAGGGACAGATAAAGTCGAGAGGGAGCGCACTCCTTGTGGAGGCTCCTCTTCCTGGTCTTCCAGGTGCAAGCTCAACTGCATCGCGTGCTCAGGCACACCGTACACAGTAAACTCCTAAAAAGACGGGCCTGAAATCCCTCACCACGTGACAGCGCGGCACAGGGAGCCCTATATGACGCCTCCTAATACGCCTGTTTTTCATGCTTGTCAAGCATGCTCTGATAAAGAAAGGACAGAAATAAATCAGATACGTAAATAACGCAATAAAACAGGTATTATTCGTTGCACTTGGAAAGTTCGGAAGTGCTGCTGATACGGAGTAGGAAGAAGCTCTTTTTGCCACTTCGTAGGACGACGAGACGCTCGTCAATCAGGTCTTCGGGTGTGAAGGTCCGGTCAAGACCCTGAACGCGCGTGTTGTTGATGCTTAGACCACCCTGTTGGGTCAGTCGCCGTGCCTCGCCTTTGCTGCAGACCATGCCAGCGGCGGCAATGACTTCAAAAGCGGGCTTCCCGAGAACGGTTTCGGGCGACAGAGTCGCAGAGGGAACATTGGCGAATATTGCTTCCAGATCTGCGGCCGCGAGACCTGTCACGGTGCCTCCGAACAAGACATCTGTAGCTTTTTGAGCCACAGCAACGCCCTTGTCGCCATGTACGGTACGCGTTAACACTTCTGCTAGGACCTGTTGTGCTTCCCTTTTTTCAGGTGCCGTGGTTACCGCCTGTTCAAGTTCGGCGAACCGCTCAAAAGGCAAAAAGGTAAAGATTTTGAGATAGCGGATCACATCCGCATCCAACGTACGCAGGAAGAATTGATAAAAGTCATAATAGGGGGTTTTGCGTGCATCCAGAAAGACCGC
>CAZSUM010000097.1:0-9358 GCA_964610015.1 uncultured Lentisphaeraceae bacterium | reverse complement strand
TAGTAGCTTAATGAAACAGGACCACGATATGCGGCATTTAACTTTACAACCTACCTCAGCTGGGCCTGCTGGCAAGTGCTGTGGCAGACCTGTACCAGTCGGCACTGTTCCTTCAAGCGTTCGACGAACTCATGGAGGTGCCCACACGTGTTACGGCCCCTGCTACTCCACACGCTGTTCCCACCCCGATACGGCAAGGCATTGTGTTTGACCATGTTGGGTTTACCTATCCGGGTACCGACTGTCCGGTTTTGCGTGATCTTAGCTTTGCGATCCACCCAGATGAACGCGTGGCGCTTGTTGGCGCCAACGGCACTGGCAAGTCGACCCTCGTTAAACTGCTCTGCCGTTTGTACGATCCCACATCCGGTCGTATTCTCGTTGATGGCGTGGATCTACGGGAGCTCGATCCTGAGGCGTGGCGACGCCGAATCGGTGTTCTCTTTCAGGATTTTGGACGTTATCAGCTTACTGTTGAAGAGAACATTTGGATTGGTGATCCACAGGGTGTCGCATCGGACTTGCGTGTTGCGGACGTTGCGCACCGCGCGGGGCTGGATGAGATTGTGCGACATTGGCCGCACGGGCTTGCTACGCCATTGGGGCGCTGGTTGCACAAGGGTACAGAGCCGAGTGCTGGTCAATGGCAGCGCATTGCCTTGGCACGCGCCTTGTTGCGCAATGCGGAGCTTTTGATTATGGATGAACCCTCCAGCGCACTGGATACACACACTCAGCACGATGTTGTCCGTATGCTTCAAACGGCTGCGGCGCATCGCATGGCATTGGTCGTCAGCCACCGACCGGAGATGCTGGACTGGACACAGCGTGTGATCGTCTTGCGCGACGGAACGGTGGTGGAGGAGGGAACGGTTAGCGCACTGCGGTCTAACCCCAGTGAATTCGCGCGGTTATTTTTCTCCTGAGCTTCTCTGTCTTTCCCAAAATGAATTGGTGTTGCCTGTAAGGTTGAAACACCCTAATGTCTATGCTGTATGTTTGATTGGATTGCTAGCAGTTTCGAAGGGACGCCTGCACAGCGCGAGTTTTTGCACGTGTTGCGGGCGGCTGTTGCAGGTCACGCACCGGACGACCCGCCTGCCGATTGGGCCTCGGTTCTGGCGCTGGCCTCTGCGCATCAGGTAGCCTTTTATCTCTATCCCTTGGTGCGTACATGGGAGCCCGCCCTCCAACCAGCCGCGCCGCTTGAGGCACGCTGGAGAGTGTCGTTTCTGAGTGCGGCGGCTCAATACATGCGTGTGGCTGTTCAGGTTCGCGAATTGCTGACGGCCTTGCACACGGCGAACATACGCGTTATTCCCTTGAAGGGGATCTGGCTGGCCGAGCGTGTCTATGACGACGGGGCTTGTCGGCCGATGAACGATATCGATTTGCTGGTGCCTGATAGCGAACTGGCTCGTGCTCGTGAGGTCGTTGAACGTCTTGGCTATACGTCAACCGATCTCTATATGATTGAGGCGTGTAACAAGCATGTGCACTACCAGAAAGCGGGCTTACCGCTAACCCTCGAGTTGCACTGGCGTTTGTGGTGTCCGAATACTGACTCTGTTATGGGATCTGATCTCGTGCAGATGTGGGCCGGACTGCATGAAGAGCATCTGCAGGGTGTGCCGGTTTGGGTCTTTTCACCGGAACGGCAATTGATTTACTTATCACATCATATTCTGCGTCACACGCTGACGGTTCCGATGAAAGCCTATCTTGATCTGGTCCTATTCTGTCGGCACTATGCCTCTCATCTTGATCTTAGCCAGTTGGAGAATGAAGCGTGTGCATGGAGGGGGGGCTTCGGGACTCGCTTTGTGCTGCGTCTTGCACACGATCTCTGTGCCACTCAACCGCCTGCTGTGTTGAGGCCGTTTCTTGCCTTGGATGATGACCTCTGCAAAGAGGCGTGCAGTGCGGCTGTGTATGCTGCGCTACAATTGACGCCTGCGAGCAATCGGATTACGCCCGAACTTGCAAGGTTTTGTCATGCGTCTGGACTTCGCCGCCTCCAGATTGGAGTTGCGCGTATTCTTTGGTCACCGAGCCAGATTCGTCAGCAATACCCGCAGGTGGTCAACCGTTTTGGTTTGGCCGGAGGTTATATCTGGCGGTGTGTTGACCTTTTCCGTCGCCATGGCCGGGTTGTGCAAAGGACGTCCGGTGGTGGTGTCGCGCCTGCCGATCTCGCAAACTTTGAGACCCGGCAGGCGTTGACCGAGTGGGTCCACATCCATGACGCACGCGAGGACAAAGGACCGCGTGTTGAGTCTCTGATCCGAAAGGGACCTGTATCAAACGCGGCAACTCAGTCGGAAAGATGATACGCTCGGTGTTGACCCGTGTGTGGTGCGGAAAAATTATTTTTTCCGCTGGGCCAAGAGCCAAGCTAAGACACTTTGATCATCATAGGTTGGGGTCCAAACATTATGACCTCTGCCTGGATATTCACGGTATTGTACCTGACCGTCACAAGCCTTGAGCGCTGCGAACATATCTCGCGCCCGTTTGACGGGTACGGCACCATCTTTATCGCCATGGAAAATCCAGATGGGCATGTGTTTGAGGCGCTCCGCACACGCTGTATCGCCGCCGCCACAGACTGGCATGGCTGCGGCAAACCAATCTGGATGGCGCTGAGCCGCATCCCAAGTTCCATAACCACCCATTGAGATGCCTGTGACGTAGACTCGGGTCAGATCAACGGGGCGTGTTCGCAAGGTTTCTTGCAGCAAGGCCAGTGCGAGACGCATGGGTTTGGACGGTTGTTCAGGCATGGTATGGCTGAGATTACTCCAGGGAGTATCCACCCATTGCAGGCCTATCGGGCACTGTGGTGCGATTAAAATCACAGGGTCCTTGGCAGCGATCGTGTATTGGAGCAGAGGTGTAACTCCGTGTGTCAGTTGGCTGATGTTGTTCGAACCCCGTTCGCCCGCGCCATGTAGGAATAGAACAACCGGGAGCTTCTTTTCCGCAGGCACGGAGGGGGGCATATAGAGGCGATAGGGAAGGGTTTCTCCGTTAGCGTCGGTAAAGACTTTAGGGGTGGTTAGTTCCTTAGCGGTTTGGGCTGTGAGGGCGGTTGCAACCGTTCCGGCGAGAACAAATGCGACAAGAGGATTCACGTCTACTCCTTTTTTGTTGGATTGACTACAAAAAGACATGTTTGATGCAAGTGTCATCATAGCAATGCGTCATATGACGTGTCAAACGGGCGTAAACAGTGTTTGCGGCAGGAGCACGGTTCCTTTATACTGCCCTTCCGGTTTCTAGTTAGCATCGCAATCATCTGGTAATGTGGTTAGACCCCGTGAAACCGAGCGCAACAGGGAGTTGAATGAAAACAGGTTTTGATAATGAAACATACCTAGCTGAGCAAACAGAGGAAATCTTGCACCGTGCTGAGCAGAACGGTAATAAGTTGTATCTTGAGTTTGGCGGGAAATTGATGCATGACATGCATGCAGCGCGTGTGTTGCCCGGGTATGACCCCAATGTGAAGTTGCGTCTGCTTCAAAAGTTGAAAGATCAAGCAGAGATTGTGCTCTGTATTTTTGCAGGTGATATTGAACGAAAGAAGATGCGGGCTGACTTTGGCATCTCGTACGATTCTGATGCGTTGAAGTTGATTGATGGGCTGCGCAGTTGGGGGTTGCTGGTGCGTGCTGTGGTCATTACGCGCTTCAGCGGACAGCATGCGGCTAAGCAGTTTCGCGCCCGATTGGAGCATCGCGGAGTGAAGGTATATTATCACTACGTGACACAGGGATATCCGGCAGATATCAACACGATCGTTAGTAGCGAGGGGTATGGCGCAAACGAGTTTGTCAAAACGGAACGTCCCATTGTTGTGGTTACGGGCCCCGGGCCGGGGAGCGGAAAGTTGGCCACGTGCTTAACTCAGCTTTATCATGAACGGAATCAAGGGCGATCGGCGGGATATGCGAAATTTGAGACTTTCCCAGTTTGGAATTTGCCGCTTGAGCATCCGGTGAATGTGGCCTATGAAGCCGCCACGGTAGATCTTAACGATAGCAACATGGTCGATCCTTATCACTTGCAGGCGTATAATAAGGTGTCGATTAACTACAATCGCGATGTAGATGCTTTTCCCTTATTGCGTGCAATTTGGGAGCGTATGACACAGGAGGAGTGCCCCTACAAGTCACCCACGGATATGGGCGTGAATCGTGTTGGATTCGGAATTATTGATGACGCTGTTGTGTGTGAGGCCGCCAAGCAGGAGGTGGTGCGTCGCTATTTCCGACACGTGTGTGAATATGCATCAGGGCAGTCCGAACACGTGACGGTTGATCGTGTCGAGTTGCTGATGCAAAAGCTAAAAATCGACCCAGAAGACCGTATTGTGGTTAAGCCCTCCCGACAGGCCGGACAGGATGCGAGAAAGCAGGGAAAAGGGCGCAATGGAATCTTTTGCGGTGCGGCTGTACAGCTTAAGGATGGACGCATCGTGCAGGGTAAAAACTCCGAGCAGATGCATGCAGCGGCGAGCATGGTGTTGAACGCTATTAAAGTGCTCGCGGGTATTCCGGATCAGATTCATCTGATAGCCCCGCAGGTTGTTCAGTCTATCGTACATATGAAGCACGATATTCTGAAAGGAAAGTTTACGAGCCTGAATTTAGATGAAGCGTTAATTGGTCTTGCGATCAGTTGCGCCACCAATCCTGCGGCGCAGATTGCCATGGAACGTCTCAATGATTTACGCGACTGCGAGATGCATATGACGCACATGGTGACTCCGGGTGATGAGGCGGGCTTGCGTCGTGTGGGCTTGCGGACAACGTGTGATCCCTTTTTCGCTTCGTCAGATCTCTTCATTGATTCTTGATCGGGTTCCCATGGTTTGCGTGAATTATCGGGCTGCACGGTCTCCATGCCAGTGGGTATCCGGTTTGGCTTCTTTGTAGATCTCTTTTTTTGCGATCACTCGGAGTCCACCGCTTCCCACGAGACCTTCAGCCTCAGCCATGAACTCAGGAGAGGGGTCAATCGTTGTTTGGCGGCTTGTTTGAATCATGACGCGTTTGCCGGTGGGGTAGATCAAGCAGAGCATTAATGGAATGGTACCCGGGTAACGTGTTACGACCTGATGAAGTAGGTTTATCTGCTTGAGGGTATCGGTGGTGTTAACCTTGATGCCCAGAATGACTTTTTCCGCAAAATGGCGTGGTGCGTCGACAAGCGAATAGAGCTCTTCAGCATAGATCTTGGGTTTGTCATCTTTTTTGGAGAGTTTCCCACAGACCAACAAGGGTTGGTCCGGCAGGCAGACGGCTTCATATTTCTTAAGTGTTTTGGGAAAAACCAGAACATCGATACTGGACTCGCCATTATCAAGAACCAAGATCGCCCAAGGCTCTTTACTTTGTTTGGTGATTTTGCGTGTGACGAAGGCTGCCATGCCCGCAATACGGAGGTTATGATTGTCAGGAACTTCTTGGCTACGAGAGAGAGAGAAGGTCTGCATGGCTTTGATGATTTGACGGTAGCGGGTTAACGGATGGCCAGTCATATAAATGCCGAGCAGGTCGCGTTCATAGGCGAGATTCTCTTTTTCATGCCAAGCTGGACAGTCGGGTAGATGGTCGCGATTAGCGGAGCCCGCTTCTTCAGCAGAGAGCATGTCAAAGAGATTGCTTTGGCCACTGGCTTTCTCTTTCTGTTTTTCGCTGGCGCGTGTCATGGCAAAGTCGATGTTGTTGAAGAGCCGTGCCCGGTGCATACCAAAGGTATCCATTGCGCCGCACTTGATCAGTGCTTCCAGAACACGTTTGTTGACCGCTGATGAATCGACACGCTCGCAAAAGTCCGCAAGCCCTGAAAAGGGTGCTGACTGGCGGTTTTTGACAATGATTTCAGCTGCGCCAGCTCCGACACCTTTGATTCCTGCCAGCCCAAAACGAATATTCCCACCTTCAGGTACAAAGCGATCAAAACTGTGATTCACATCGGGCGACAAGACTTTGAGCCCCATCTCTTCGGCTTCGGCCACAAACCCAGGGAGTTTGTCAAAGTTGCCGATTTCGGAAGAGATCTGGGCACACATGAACTCTGTGGGATAGTGCGCCTTTAGGTAAGCGGTTTGATAGGTGATAACACCATAGGCAGCGGCATGCGCTTTATTGAAGCCATACCCTGCAAACTTTTCGATATTGTCAAAGATCTGTCCGGCCTGATCGACAGGGATTGCATTGGTTTTCAGGCACCCCTCAATAAACCCAGCACGCTCTTTAACCATCACCTCTAGTTTTTTCTTACCCATGGCGCGTCGTAGCATATCCGCTTTACCGAGAGAGTAACCGGCCAGAACCTGCGCCGCACGCTGAACCTGTTCCTGATAGACCATGATGCCATAGGTCTCTTTGAGAATCGGTTCGAGCAGGGGGTGATCGTAGGAGATCTTCTCCAAGCCCTTTTTGCGTTTCACGAAAGACGGGATCATGCTCATGGGGCCCGGTCGATAAAGCGCGAGGATAGCGATAATTTCTTCAATTCGGGTCGGGACTAGGTCAGCGAGAATGCGTTGCATGCCTTCTGATTCAAGCTGAAATACGCCAACTGTATCGGCCTGTTGAAAGAGGTCAAATGTTTTAGGATCATCCAGCGGAAGGGTTTCGAGATTGATGCTGACATTGCGGGTCAAGCGCACGAGTTCTACGGCTTCCTGAAGGACGGTCAGTGTCTTCAGGCCGAGGAAGTCCATCTTTAGCAGTCCACACGCTTCAATGGGTTCTTTGGCATACTGGGTGACCGGAGAGCCATCTTTATCGCGGGCCAGCGGAACGAGATCAATAAGCGGTTTATCCCCGATGACGACCCCAGCCGCATGGACGCCTGCGTTGCGGTAGAGGCCTTCGAGCACTTCGGCATGCTGCATAATCTGGCGCAATTGCGGGTCGTTATTACAGGCCAGCGCAAACAGCGGATTTTCGGCTTTGGCTTTCGCCAACGTCATTTTGGGATCTTCCGGGATCATCTTGCAATACTCATTGGCAAGCATGAGCGGCATTTCCAGTACACGGGCGATATCGCGGATTACGGTTTTTGCCCCGAGTTGCCCAAAGGTTACAATTTGTGCGACCCGCTCTTTTCCATATTTTTGTTTGACATATTCGATGGTTTTTTCACGACGGCTCTGGCAAAAGTCGATATCAAAATCAGGGGGAGAGACGCGTTCCGGATTGAGGAATCGTTCAAAGATGAGATCAAACCGGATGGGGTCAATCTGGGTGATATCCAGCGAGTAGGCGAGTAGCGAGCCTGCGCCCGATCCACGACCCGGGCCAACCGGTACGCCGTTGTTACGAGACCACCTGACAAAATCAGAGACCACCAAGAAATAATTGGTAAATCCAGCATTCTCAATGACTTCAACCTCATAATTAAAGCGCTCGATCAAGGAGCGCTGAAAATCATCTTGGGGCGAATCAAAGTCCATGTTGTAATGGTTCTTCAAACCCTGTTTGCCCAAATAGATCAGGTAACTGCGGGCATTAAAGCCTTCAGGCAAATCAAATTCGGGAAAATGGAGGCTTTCTGCTCTGCCATTTGAAAAGGTTAGGTTAACCTGGCAGCGTTCCGCAATCTCCAGTGTGTTGTCGAAAGCCTCTTTGTCTTGGGGAAAACGCTCTTCAAGTTCTTCGCGCGATTTGAAAAAGAATTCATTCGAAGCATAGCGCATCCGCTTGGGGTCACTCATGACCGTTTGCGTCTGGATGCAGAGCATAATCTCATGGGCTTCGGCATGGGTTTGGTGCAGGTAGTGGACGTCGTTTGTAATGACCGCTTTGATTCCCGTGCGGCGAGATAATTCGCGAACCCCTTCGTTGACTACCGCCTGCTCGGGAATGCCATGATCTTGCATTTCCAGATAGAAGTTCCCTGGTCCCAAAATGTCTTGATACTCGCGCGCGACACGCTCGGCCTCATCAAGCTGACGTTGTTGGAGCAGGGTATTGACCTCTCCCTTCAAGCAGGCAGAGAGGGCAATCAGCCCACCCGCATAGGTACGTAGAGTTTCTTTATCAATTCTTGGTTTATAGTAAAACCCCTCAAGATGTGAGATGGTGTTAATCCGTGCGAGGTTCTGATAGCCCTCATTGTTCCGTGCAAGTAAGACCAGATGGTGATAGGGGATTGTGTGATCACGGGTTTCTCGGTGGGCTTTAGCAAGGATGTAAACTTCGCAACCGATGATGGGCTTGATTCCTGCTTGCGTACAGGTTTTATAAAAATCGATGGCCCCATACATAACCCCGTGGTCAGTGATCGCTAACGCAGGCATGCCGAGTTCTTTGGCCCGGTTGACCACGGGTATGATATCGCAAGCGCCGTCGAGTAGGCTGTACTTGGTGTGGAGATGGAGATGGACAAAAGGTTTGGACATGCGCTGCTCTTCTGGGGTGGATGAAACTTGCAGGGGCCTTTGACACACTCTGATCAGACCTCCTGTCTTTGTTTTTTAGAGTAACAAAACAGGGTGTTCGGGAGAAGTCTGAAACTCGATGAGGTAAGGTTTTGAGATAAGATTAATCAGTGAAAGACATTGACGGCACAGGAACACTAGCCAATAATAAAAGCATGCGAAGTTTTATGTCTGCTAAATCTTTCGATGTTGGAGTTGCATGAGGAAATTTGATCTATCAGGAGAGTGGGAACTCTGCAGAGCGGGCTCAAAAAAGGGGGTGCCCGCTCAGGTTCCTGGGTGTGTACATCTCGATTTGCTCAATGCCGCTGAGTTACCGGATCTCGCGTATGGTATGAACCTAGAACGTGCACAGGAACAAAATTCTTGTGACTGGCGATATGGAAAAATCTTTAATTCTGAGGATGTTTCACAATTCAGCAGTGTTGTTTTGCATTTTGATGGGCTTCACGGCTGTGCGATTGTGATGCTCAATGGTAAAGAGTTAGGTCGAGTGACGAACCTGTTTGAGGTCTGTGAATTTGAGGTCAAGCCGTTTCTCAAGCCTCTGAAAAACAAGCTTGAGGTGGCGTTTCTAGCGAATGACGAGAAAAAGACCAAGAAGAAAGCTTGCCTAGAGGTGCGCCGACCTAGCGTTGAACAGGGCGGTGGGAAAAGGCCGAATCTCCCGACGGTCGGGATTTGGCGCGAAGTTTCCTTGTTGGCGTTTTCGCAAGTCAGAGTTACCGATTTACGGATCCGGCAGGATTTTTCGACAACCGGTGTCGTCAAGCTGTCCGTGGAGGTGTGTTCGCATCGGTATGACCCTGATATGCATTTGGAAATTCTTGTGCGAGTCTGCTACAAAGGTAATATCCTTCATGAGGCACGTGACATCCTCAATAAGGATGTGTTGACGCT
>CAZSUM010000096.1:4829-9371 GCA_964610015.1 uncultured Lentisphaeraceae bacterium | reverse complement strand
CTCTTGACAGCCAAAACAGTGATAGACCTGTTTAACAGGATCCACCACAAACGAGGGGGTTTTCTCTTGATGAAACGGACAACAAGCCTTGAAACGACCGCCCACCTTCTTCAAGGGTACACGGGAATCGATCAATGACACGATGTCAATACGCGCACGGATCTCATCAAGAGTTGATTCTGGAATACCACTAGCCATCTGTTAGCCTGATGTTTCGAGCCAAACGCCGGCCACCTGAACTTAAAGTCGAAACCGAACCGAACTCCATCAAGTAACACCCGGAAATTGACAAACCCAACATAGCAGAATTAGAGGGTTGTCACAACTCGCAACCCAAGACATCGCAATGCCCTTTGTGAAGATTGTCAGCTCTCATCCAATTTGTTAATCTGAACACATAAAGGTTGCCGCACATCATGTACGGCACATCATTCATAAAGGAGTCACATGAAAAAATTACTCGCCCTCAGCACACTTTGCTTCGCAGTCCTACTGACAAGTGGTTGTCTCTCTCCAACAAAGGGAAATATCATGGCGGTTATCACCGTTGACCATGTGGCATCGGATGCGTTTGTTGACAACAGTGTCCGTCCAGCCAAACGTGGTGAAGCAAAATCCTCCGGCATCATCTGTTTCGCGACAGGCAATGCCTCAATTGGCGAGGCCATGCGTAATGGCGGCATTACCAAAGTGCACCATGTCGACTACGATGTGAAGAATATCCTCTTTATCTATAGCGAGGTAAACACCATCGTTTACGGCGAATAAGCAAACGTGCAAAAGAATGATAAGGCTGGGCAATGCGTTGCCCGGCCTTTTTTTTACTCAATATTCTGAACTTGCTCACGTGCTGCTTCTAACGCGGCTTTGAAGCTAATGACACGGCGAGAAATTTCGGCGTCATTGGCCTTTGATCCCGTGGTATTGATTTCGCGAAACAGCTCCTGACAAATAAAATCGAGCGTTCGGCCACAAGCTCCCCCTGCCTTGAGAATCACGTTCACCTGCTTGAAGTGGCTTGCCAAACGTGTCAACTCTTCACTCACATCACAACGGTCAGCAAAGACAGCCACCTCGCGCGCAAGCAAAAGCGGGTCCACTCCCTCTGTATGGCCCAGCAAATCACCCAGCCGCTTTTCCAATACCGCCTGATACGTGACCGGCACCTGCGGCGCAAGTGCGGCAATCGCATCCTTCTCTTCCATCATACGCGCAAAGCGCTGACGCAAATCTGTCTCTAATGCCGCCCCTTCACGCTCTCGCATCACGACCAACTTATCTAAAGCAAAAGAGGAAGCCTCGGCCACCAAAGGCCACAACGTTTCAGGCTCCAGCACCGTTGTATTTCCACGGAAAAGATCTGGCAACCGTAAAAGCGACGAGGCAGTTAAGTCATCCGTTAATTCGAGCATTTTTGCAGCTTCACGAAGTGCGCCAACCTGTTTCTTGAGAGTTGTCATGTCAAAAACATCCGCTTGCACAACGGCTGTTGGAGCTGCGGTAATGGACACCACGGCTTTGACATATCCACGCGTCACTTTCGCACGAATCATTGCTTGCAGCTTGACCTCTAGACTCGTCAGTTCACGAGGCAGCGAACACGAACAGTCAAACTGTTTACGATTTACCGCGCTGAGTTCAACAGAGATCTTGATGTGCTCGTTACAAGCCTCTCCCCTCCCAAAACCTGTCATACTTTTTATTGCCATAGCTCTCTTCTCCTAAACGTAAAAAAGTCCCTCGGTCAAAGCGTATCCCATCGTATCCACCAGCACACTCCTGTTGCAATCATGCTTCCGTAATACGCCGGATACATAATCAGCAATACGGGCTGCCGCAACAACTCAATTTTCCGCGATACCACCCCTTGAAACAAGAGTACGCCACTTGCCGCCAGCGCAATAATGACCAAATCTGCCTTTGTTGAGGGGTATTCATTCCACAAGTTAGTGGCCATCACCCATCCCATGACAAGGGCAATCAGCCCCCAAACGATACGCCAAGGCCATCCCATTTTTTCATCCAACGGATTGAGCACCTGTTGCATACCGACCACCCAAGTTCCCAAAACAAACCCGCCCCAAAACACCCAATGTCCGAGGGAATCATCCAAAAAATTTAGCGCATGCCGCACCCCGACCGAAAGATCAGTAGACGTTGAATACGCACTCATCAGCCGATTGGTTGGATCATGTATTCCCATTCCACAGGCAATACAATAGATGGCCAGAACCATCAACAGATCGACCGTGATCGATGACTTCCCACGTCCTACCGTCCGACAAATCATCCAGAAAAGCATACAGATCACAGGTGCGAAGAGAAACATGGAGAACATCTCACGGTAACGCAGTGAACCCCCAATTTCGTGAAGCTGCCAAGCAGATGGCCACATCCGACTAACCCCCGCCAACACACTGGTGAAACAAAATACAACAAAAAGCAGCAACAAGCGTCGCAACATCTCACGATCCGATATTTTAGCACTCACTTGCATCGTCATTCATCTCCTGTAAAGCATCCCGTTCAATCAACTGAAAAACAGGCCCCAGCCACTCCAAAAGCCCAGTCGCACATAACGCGCTTTGTCCTGAGTGCCAAGCTGCGTAATCGCCTGCGGTGCCATGCGCCCAAACCGCCAAACAAGCTGCCTGCATCGGACTATACCCTTGTGCCCAAAGCGCACCGACCATCCCTGCAAGTACATCGCCCATACCACCCGAAGCCATCCCTGGATTTCCTGTGCGATTCAGCCAAGCAGGTTGATTTGGCTCAGCCAGCAGTGTACCCGCACCCTTAAGAATCACCGTAGCCTGATAACGGTCAGCCAGCGCATGCACGGCTTGCAACCGATTTGTTACAACCTCTTCAACCCCCACCCCCAGCAGAATCGCGGCTTCACCAGGATGCGGCGTCAGCAGAAGTTGCTGACCCGCAACCGGACGCCAACCCTTTGCCTGCAGTTTTGCCAATACAAACAACCCATCAGCATCAAGCACAACCCGGTTATGCCCGCAATGTAAGATACGTTCAACCCAAACATCAGCAGCAACTGTGCGTGACAACCCAGGCCCAACGACCAACACATCAAACATGTCCCAAGGGCGACCCCATGCGTTTAATCTGTCGAGGGTAAGCTCACCTTGCGGCGAACTGAGATCATGCCACATAATTTCAGGAGCCCATGCGGCAACAACAGGTCCACTCACAGCAGGTGCCACAAGGGACACCAACCCGACCCCACTCCGCAGCGCACCCAAGGCTGCCATAACTGGAGCGCCCCCATAGCCAGGAGATCCTCCCATCACGCAGACATGGCCAAAAGAGCCCTTGTGAGCTTGCCATTTGCGACGTCGGAACCACCCGGCCAACTCGGGTAACGCGATCAAACGCGAGGGCGCCTCACAGGGTGTTTTGTCACATAATTGATCAGGAATCTTAATATCCACCACTCGCAGATGGCCGATTAAATGCGCGGATCGATCTGGCAGGAAACCAAGCTTGGGGCGCGCAAAGGTCACCGTCAGATCAGCATGGACAACAACACCGGGTGTCTCGCCGGTATCGCCCTGCATCCCAGAGGGCACATCCACAGCCACCACCCAAGCACGCGATCGCGCCTGGTTGATCCAGTTGATCGCCGCTGCCGCGGCACCCGATGGCGCCCCCTGACACCCTGTTCCCAAAATACCATCCACGAGAATGCTATACCCCGCCACCAAGCCCGCTACAAGATCCGCTTGAGCTGTCCATGCTTCAGCAGAATCCACAACCGAGAACGAGACCCCGTCCGCACACATCGCATCCCACATGGTTCGTGCTGAGCCTTTGAGTCGCTCAACAGCGCAGGTCATTAAGACCTGAACCTGATAGCCACCTGTATGCAGCACACGTGCCGCTACATAGGCGTCGCCCCCATTGTTGCCATGTCCAGCGACTAACACAATACGATGCGTATGGCGTAACGAAGCGAGTTCTTCAACCACAGCCGCCAGCGCCGCACCCGCACGACACATCAGCTCGACTTCAGGAATCGCGCCATCACAGATAGCCAGATGATCCGCTTCACGCATCTGCGCCACACGTAAAAACTGCATCAAACGCCTCCGACCTGCTTGCGGTCCACGCCTTGCGCGATAATCCAATCGATACGTTCAGCCGCACGCTGCACAAAGCGTTTCTTTTCGATATAACGACCCGGATAAAAAGCCGCTTTAAATCCCCCCAGAACCAACCGCTTAAAAGCAATTAAATCCACTTCGCAAGCATCGGCAACCAACGCCAATTCCTGATTGATGTTCGTGTTTGAAACCAACAGGTTATCGGTAGCAACAGCCACGGACATCCCATAATCAAGCATGCGTTTGACCGGATGATTGCACATTTTTCCTTCTAGTTCTGGAATTGTCTGAAGGTTACTCGTCGGACAAACCTCTAGGGTAATCCGCATGGTCGCAATGTATTCAGCGAGTGATTCTGTATAGGCCTGCCGATCAATAATGGCAGGGTTTTTGATTCGCGCGGCATCAAAAAGAAAGGTCC
>CAZSUM010000096.1:0-4819 GCA_964610015.1 uncultured Lentisphaeraceae bacterium | reverse complement strand
ATGCCCAATCCGCTCGGCATGACAGTGCACAATCGCATCACAGATCGATTCAGGTCCATAGGCTTCTCCCGCATGAACAGTCTTACGGATAAAGTGACGGTGCGCCTCTACATATGCCGCATCGTGATGACCTGCACGATAACCCGCCTCTTCGCCCGCAAGATCAAATCCCATGACAGGCACTCCGTGTTTGTCCCGGGCTACAACAGCCGAACGAATGGCCTCCAAGGAAGCCACCGACGACAACTCTTTGTCGGTCATTCCGGGAAGCATATCGAGCAAGCGATCAAAATACGGACCCATGCCGCGTCCAAAGTGACGCATGGCGCAACAAATGATCGACCATTCAAAGGGCAGATCTCCCTGCGACCTGACCTGTTCGGATTGGTTGAACGTACGCGCTGCACGCGTCAACCCATCGTGAACAGCTTTGAAAGCCTGAACACAGGCCTCACCACTATCCGCAATCCGTTGTGGGGCAAAACGCACTTCCAGATACCGCACTCCTTGAGCAATGACATCCTCAGCCATCTCATACGCAGCGCGTGCCAGGGCCTCCGGTTGACGCAAAACCGCGCACATATATTCAAAGCCCAAAAGATAGTCAGACAAATCACGATAGATCGGTTTAAACACCTGTTCTTGCAGGCCCGACACTTCATACGACGGCAACTGAACACCCTGTTCGCGCGCCAAATCAATCAGCGTAGAAATGCGCATAGCACCATCCAAATGCGTATGTACATCGCTTTTGGGCAACGCCGCAATGAGGGCACGGGAAATCATTAATCAACTCCTTGGGCCAGCTTCATCCGGAACCAGTTCCGGTCGCCACTGATTTAAGAAACAAAGTGAGTATCCTCTGAAGAAAAAGGTGTAGGGCAGAAGAACGACGGCACTGACATAAGGCAGGACGAGGGGGATGAAACCGATACAGCACGTAAAAAGACCAAAGGTGATAATCGCGACGCCCGCTAACATCGCACTCAATATGCCGTAATTAAAATATCCAAACACCGCAAAGGGATACTGGTTGACCAAATCAAAGACCACACGCCAAGCCCGTGCAATGGTAATACCGTTCCAATAGACAAGAGGAACAATAAACGCCTTGGCAAGATGTGCGGTCAACTGAGCCACCATGCCCACAAGAATCGAGACGGTTAGACATCCCACGATGGGAATCAGAAACGCGTGATTCCAAACTTTGCCAGTTGCTAGATAAGGCTTGATAATCATGCCGTAAGTGTAAGAGGCAATGAGAGAGTAGAGCAGCGCAATAATAAGTACAAAGGTCACTCGCCAAGCAAAAAGTGCGTGCCCTGCTGCACGTGAAGCACGCCAGCATGTTACAATTGGCGCATCAGGCTCATACCAGCGGTGAAGAAACATGAAATCACCACGCGAGCGCAAGGAACATAACCAGAGCCAAACGAGCACCAGCACCAACGAAACAGAAACAACCAGCAACAGGTCGCGTTGATTTTCAGGCCACTGCACAAGTTTGTCGAGAAACAAGTCAAACTGTTGTTTGAAATGAATCGCTTTAAACTCTTTTGTCTGCGGAAAATTAACCGAGTTATTGGACCCTAAATACGCCAGCCATGCACAAAAGCCGATGCTACACCAACGTGTCAGGTCAAAGGGACGAAAGAGAAGCATTACCATCCGATTAAAGGCTTGCGAAATAGCGCTGGCTGCTGAAGGACGCAGACCTCTAACACCGGTGATTTGAAAAACATCCTCACTCTTCGTTTCGCTACCCAAAACCCGCTCTTTACGGGCTGATTGAAACAGCTCGCGGACTTGACCGGCATTGCGCCATTCTGGACCAAAATCTGGCTGCCAAACCAAGTCCAAATCACTCAACTGACCGTCTGCAACAAGTTGACGTAAGGTGTCGAATGTAACCGGACCTTGACGATCCCCTTGGATCGCATAGTACCAGATTTTTTCCATAAAGAGCCCCCCTTTTTTATACGCTGAGCAACGAACCTGTCAGCTCCTTGACAGATCGCATGCCATGGCGCTGAAGATACGCAGTGATTCCATCAATCACCCGTAGCGGCGTGGTTGGATCGATAAAATTTGCAGTACCAACGGCAACAGCCGTGGCCCCGACAATCAAAAATTCAATCGCCTGTTCAGGTCCCATGATACCCCCCATCGCCACAATAGGAATGGAGGCCACCTGCGCCGCTTCCCAGACCAACTTGACGGCCACAGGATGAATGGCAGGCCCAGAAAGTCCACCCACCCGGTTGGCCAATATTGGTCGACGTGTTTCGATATCAACAACCATAGCGGGCAGCGTGTTAATCAACGCAAGGGCATCTGCACCAGCTTCTTGAGCTGCACGTACAAAAAGACGGATATCCGGCACATTGGGAGCCAATTTGGGAATAAGGGGTAGTGATGTTGCACGTCGAACCGCCGCAACCAACGAAGCCACACAACGCGGGTCAGTCCCAAAAGCGTTGCCACCTTCTTTAACATTCGGACAAGAAATATTCAATTCCAGTCCGGAAATTCCGGGAACATCCGACAAGCGACGGGCCACCTCGGCATACTCTTCCTCCTGCGTTCCCCAGATATTGACGATAACCGGCACACCCGTTTCACAAAGAAACGGCATATACTCCTTGACAAACCCATCCACACCCGGTCCCTGCAACCCAATTGCATTGACCAACCCGCCAGAGACTTCGACATGCCGTGGCAGTGGATTCCCTGGCCATGACTCGAGACGGATTCCCTTCACCGTAATCGCGCCCAGCCGTGTCACGTCAATTAATTCAGCATACTCTTTGCCGTATCCAAAAGTACCCGATGCAACGGTAACCGGATTTTGCATCCTGATACCACCCAAATTAATCTCAAGCGCACCCTTGTCCATCGCGTTTTGCACCCTTCCGTTACCAGACTATCTCACGGGCTTCAAAGATCGGTCCGTCATGACAAACCCGTCCGATCCACTCGCTACCATCCTCGCGCCGCAACTTTTGTACACAGGCCAGACAGGCCCCCACGCCACAAACCATATGTTTATCCAGCGAGAGCCAAGCTGGGCACTTTGCCGCTAGGGCACGTTTAGAAACGGCTCGAAGCATGCCATCAGGACCACAGGCATACAAGGTTGCGTGCACCCCTTTTTCATGCAGTTGCCGTAACTCCGAATCGAGTAATACAGTCACCACCCCTTGCGTTCCCAAAGATCCGTCTTGGGTGGCAACTTTTACAGGCCACCCCAGTTTGTCAAAGGTCTCAACAGCCAGTATATCTTCTTCACTGCGCCCTCCGGCCAGTAATACGCCCTTGATCTTTAATTTGCTGGCCAAAAAAGAGAGTGGGGCCACACCATACCCACCCGCCACCAACACAGGAAAACCCTGCGGCTCCAGAGGAAATCCATTTCCTAGTGGGCCAATGACCTGTATTTCGGAACCTGCTTCAAGACGTGCCATCTCAGACGTTCCACGTCCAACGTTTTTGTAAAGAATACGCAAAACTCCAGCATCTGCACCAAAAATACTGAAGGGGCGACGTAACGCCGCCAACGCCAACCCCGGCACCCGAACATGCACAAATTGTCCCGGTCTCGCTTGGTCAGCTAATTTTCCCACCCGCAACTCCAGCAACCAATAGTTTGCTTTCAGGGGTATCTGTCGCACGACCTCGCCGCATATATCCATCATCGCTCAAATTCCTTCAACCTTTTGGATTCTTCTGCATAGCACCGCACACCTCAGCCCTCGCCCTTCGCTTCAGTGTGGTTCTTCTGCCACACCTCAGGTGGTACGGGAGGTCCTTGAGGCGAGAGCTCATTTTGCGCATCAAGATAATCAATCCGTGTCCGCACACGTTTGATCTCGGCATTCACAAGCGCCGCTGTATCCATTTGCCCCGCCACGGTCAATCGTTTTTGCAACTCCTGAAGTTTCTTCACATACTTCTCGGTTGTTGCCAAAATATTCTCCGCTCGAACCCGACGATTCTCCTCTCGGATTAAAAAGAATTTTTTTTGCAACGCCATCAATGCTGACGGTTCCAAGACCAGATGCCGTTGAAGAATCGCTCGATCCGCCTCAAAACGGCTCATCTCGCTACGCGCACTCTCCCAACCAGCAAAATCACCAGCCCGTTGAAAAGCTTCCATCAGATCTGTCAGATTTTGAATATACTTTTCAGGCCACTCCGCAGCTTTTTTGGCGGCCGTTTCCTCGACCTCTGCAAGTTCCTTCTCAAACACCACCCGTTTTTGCGCAATTTCTTCAGCGCGTCCGTCGCTCAAAAGAACCTGCGGTGCTTCCATATTGGACATACCCGCCAGTTCTGCAGCGGATACAGCCGCTTCTGCGGCAAGTTGTCGGGGGTCCGTTTTCGTCTTGCGAATCTCGGCATTAACAGCGGAAGCCAGATCCATCTTTCCATCCTGCATGTAGTTGCGTTGCAGATCAACCAAATCATTGGCATACTTTTTACAGAGTGTCACCCGCTTACGACTATACACAAGACGTTGATCAGCTAGCATTTTACGGTACTTGCGCTTGAGACCAAACAGCTCCGTAACCCCGTCCCCTGCCACGTCTCCTTGCGTCAGAAGCTCATCTTCTTGACGAGATGAATCGATCTGCTGCGTCTCTTCAAACCGCTTTTTCTCGTTTTGTACCACATCCCAACCATCAAAGTCACCGGCGGTCCGACAACGTTCCATCAGCAAATCCAATTCACGAGCATACTCGATCGGCCAGGCACGATGAAACTCCGCTTGCGAGACATCAAACTCCTCTACCTGTCGTTCATAATCCCGTTGCTTATG
>CAZSUM010000095.1:0-9418 GCA_964610015.1 uncultured Lentisphaeraceae bacterium | reverse complement strand
TTTTTGCTCGGGTGTCAACACCGCCAACCCCGCACAAATGGCAGAGAACGCCACATCAGTCACCTCAAGTTGTGCACTCTTGACAACACTGATTGCATTTTCGATATGGTTCTTAAGCCCATGAATAGCCATGACGTTTAACTTCAGAATCTTGCAACGCATACCTTCGGGTTTAGTGATGCCCGGTTGATCATCAACCGTAAACGATTGATTAATGGTATGCAGCAACTGCCGCTCAACATCTAACTGAATAGCCTGCGCGTTTTCAGTGACCTCTTCAACATCCTCGCGTGATACCACACGATCGCCAGAACGAATCGGGACCATTCCCGGGTTTACCGCTGACTCAATATGCCCGCCGGAAGTCGCTAGCAAGACTTGCCACACGTTAACCTCCGCTTGCTTCTCAGCCTGCTTAGCCGCAGATTCCACCCCCACATTGGCTTGCGACAAGTCAACGATTTGACCTTTACGTACCCCGGTTGATGGATATGTTCCGACACCCGTAATTTTTATCCGTCCGCTCTCTTGCGTTTCACCCACACACATCACCGTGCGTGAAGTGCCGATCTCCAGCGAAGCTATTGGAGGAACTGGCATAACACCTCATTTCTGCAAGTTAATCAAAATTCGTTGGGGTCCCAAAAATCCGCCCCGATTGCGTAGCATCCCACAAAAGACAGGAATGACCAATCTCACTTTCCATAGCCATGGCAAGTTGATCGAGTTGCCGCTGCATTCTCACCACGGTTTCTTTTGCATTGTCCTTCATACCGTTCCAAGCAAATTTCGCCTGTCGATGATCAAAAAGCGTTAACAGCAGATAGTCCTCTCGAGTCGTATCAACTACGAGCAATCGAATCCGACACTCCGGTCGCATCGCATTATGAACAAGGTTTACCGCAGCCATCTCACTCCCATGCAGTCGATCACCGGGTTTTACCTGCGCGAGCCCATCATTACCCTTGATCATGGGCAAACCACCCGTTCCAGCATAACGAATAAACACAACGCCCTCTTCATCCACAACACGTCCATTTGCTCCAACGCGCGCAATGGGCTCTCTTTCGGTAATGGTGATTTGTATCTTGTCTGGCATCCGCCTGACGATTGAGATATCACGAATATTGGGAGCCTGCTCCAGAAGTTCACACCGTTTTTGTCTGATCGGTAAGGAGAAAAGATTAATTCCCTCACGCAACCCAAGAACTTCACGAATCAAATCAGGTGTCAATGTTTTACCGGTTGTAATCACCACGTTCTCATGAACATTACGCAGAGAAAACAAGCGTTGAGACCCAAAGTAATAAGTTTGGAACAGCCACCAGCTCACGCAAATGGTAACGATCAAAATGGCAAACGCAGCGATGCTTTTCAAAACAAGCTGGGTCTTTGGCGTTAGATCAGTTACAACGCCGGTCATCCGACGTCCGTTTGCGCCACTCCTTACAGGTCGCGAATGACTTTTTCGTTTAAATGGAAACCATCTTTTCATTGATGCGTCTCTCTCAACCGCAGGAAGCCAAAGCGATAAGCTTTGCACAAAGTGTACTAAAATCAATGCCAGCCCTAGCAGCCGCTTTTGGCAAGAGGCTTGTTGCTGTAAAACCGGGGATGGTGTTGATTTCTAGAACATAAGCACGTCCCTCAGGCGTCACACGAAAATCAACTCGACTAACCCCTCGGCACCCAATGGCCTTAAATGCGAGTAATGCGAGTATCTGGCACTGGGCCATGAGCGGCGCATCAATCACTTCATCTGGAAAGATGTATTGTGTACACCCTTGCGTATACTTCTCTTTAAACCCATACCATCCCCCAGGGGCCTGAATTTCAACAATTGGCAGGGCCTGTTGGTCTAGTACACTCACCGTCCACTCACGGCCAGGAATATACTGTTCAACGAGGACCTCCCCAAAGGGATCCAATGCACGCGCCGCCGAAATAGCCGCAGGCAAAGAAGCAGCATCCGTGACTTTACTAATACCCATGCTCGATCCATCACGCGGCGGCTTAACCACCACCGGCAGACTGAGCGTGAGGGTGTCCACGCCTACAGGCAAGACCTCGTATGGCGCAGTCAACACGTCGGCCGCTTCAAAAAGTCTTTTACTAGCGATTTTGTCGATCGCAATCCGGCTTGCCGCTACACCCGGACCGGTATAGGGCACTCCCAAGCGATCCAAATCAGCCTGAACGCCACCATTTTCACCATACCCACCATGCAAGGCTAAAAAGACAGTCTCAACCCCTTCGGGAAGGTGCTCAATCCGATCTGCATTCAACACCATCGGAACGACATCAAAACCCGCCTCCGTAAGACCTTTAACAACTGCCGCACCTGACTTCAGCGAAATCTCTCGCTCGCTAGAGGTCCCCCCCATGATGACTGCTACTCGTTTCATCATAAAATCCATTCTACTAAAGATTCATTCCGCTGATCTCCGGCTTCATCAGAATACCGAATTGTTGCATCACACGGAGTTGCATACACTGCGCCAATGCTAGAATATCTGACGCTGTTGCTGAATGATCTACCGCGATCACATTCGCATGCACATCAGGCACCCAAGCTCCACCTACCCGCAATCCTTTACAGCCTACAGCATCTAATAATTGTCCTGCAGCATGCCCTTGCGGATTGCGAAAAACTGAACCCGCCGTACGTAACCCGCCAATGGCTAAGCGTTTTTTACGTATGACCTGCCGTTTCTCACGCACCTCGCTTGTATCTGCACGTGTTAAGCTTAAGCCGCACGCAAGCGCGATACGTCCCTGCAACCCAGCACACTGCCGATAAGAAAACTGGCACTTATCAGGATGCAGTATAGTGATTTCTCCATCAGGATTCAAACAACGAATCCAAGAGACCCGTTCACAAATTTCTCCACCGTGAGCACCCGCATTCATCGCAAGCCACCCACCGACACTGCCGGGCACGCTGTCTAGAAATTCAAGCCCCGTCATTCCCGCATGTGTTAGTTGATCAAGTAAGGCCGGACCGGAATAACCACACCCAACCGTCACATGGTCCTTTTCGATTTCAACATCAGCAAAGGCCTCAGCTGCAAAGCGAATAACACATCCCGAATACCCGAGATCGCTAAACCAACTGTTCGCGCCAGCCCCCACCATTCGCCAAGGGATTTGCCACTGATGGCACACCCTCATGACCTCTGCAAGTGCCTGTTCATGGTGCGCCTCCAGACGCCAATGAGCCTGCCCCCCAACACCAAAAATAGACCAGCTTGCCACAGAGGCAAAAAGATCAACGGTCAATCCAGAGATGCGATGTAATGCTTCCTCAAAAAGAAAGCATGAACGTTGCGACTGAGCTTCATCAAGCAACAACCGAGTCCTTATTAAATCAGCCAATTGAATCACATCACCCGCCCCGGCCAGCATAATAAGAGTATCTGGCAATAGGGGTTCAAATAAATAACGACACACGTCTTCACGTGTCCGCGCAAGTTTGATCAAAGGGTACCCTCGGTCTGCGACCGAAAAACCCTGTTCTCTGAACTGCGCATACAAATCTGCACTCGTCCCCCCCAACAACAACGGCTCTGATGCCGCATAAACAGGGAGTAGAATCACCTCATCAGCAGCAGTAAAAGCAGCGGGAAAAGAGGGCCCCAGAGCACGTGTCCGCGTATACCGATGGGGCTGAAAAACGACAACCAGACGTTGTGATTGCTGGAGACGAGCCATCGCTAATGCCGCAGATAATTCTACTGGATGATGGGCATAATCCGCAATGACCCGCACGCCATCCTTCATCGCAATCGTCTCAAAACGTCGACCGGGGAGTTGGGTGCAAGCCTCTGGCAAAAAGGCAAAAACAGGCACGGGGTCGAGCCCCAATGCAAGCACTGCAGCCGCAGCACCCAGCGCATTCAGAATATTGTGCTGCCCAGAGATCTTAAGCACGACACGTCCATACGAGAGGCCCCGAAAAATCACTTCAAAAGAGGCTTGTGTCGCATCAACTTGGATTGCCGTAGCACGCAACTGCGCTGTCTCATGCGTGCCATAATCCAACAGCGGAACACCCGCAGACTGTGCGACTTGCCACGCACGCGGATTATCTCGACAGACCACGAGCGCGTCACGAGTTTGCTTCACAACCTGCCGAAAACAGTCGAGCAACGCCTCTTCCCCGTTAAAATGCTCCAAATGATCTAGATCAATATTGTTTAGCACTGTGACTGCTGGGCGATAACAAGCCAGAGAGCCATCACTCTCATCTGCCTCAACCACAAGGAGATCACCTGATCCAACACCAGCCACACCTCCCAACTGCTGAGTCGTACCGCCAATGCACCAAGAAGGTGAGCGCCCTAGAAGCTGCAAGAGTCGCGTTGTAAAACAAGAGGTTGTGGTCTTACCATGAGCGCCGCAAATCGCAACACCACGAGACACGTTAACCAAACTTGCGAGGACCTCGCCCCGACTAAAAATCGGTATTTTACGAAGCATTGCGGCCTGGCGTTCCGGTTCGTCCATTGGAACTGCAGGGGTCACAATCACACGATCAATATTTTCAAGGTGTGCCGGATCGTGGCCAATGAAAACAGTCATGTCCGCGGAACCCAGCCACGTTGCCAGAGCATTGCACGAAACATCACATCCGCTGACCTGCCAACCCCGTTTGGAAAGCAGAAATGCCAAGCCAGCCATACCGACACCGCAAACACCCAGCATGTGTATGCGCCCACCACATGACCACTCTTCTTTTTTCTGTTTCAATGGCTACTCACCAGACCCAGCGGAACATCAATTGCGGATCGTTGAATCCCTCCTGTAACAGACGGGGCAAATCGACCCGCAAGCCAATGCCCGGCTTTGCAAAGAGATCCATCAACGTAACCTGTTCATCATAACGGAAGACCTTAACCGTATCAGTATCCAGCAACTTGGCGATCGCACGCTGCGCATCCTGCTGATACCCAATACTGTCGATCAAACGATAGGAGAGGGCTTCTTCAGCCAAGAACACACGGCCATCAGCCAAGGGTTTGACTGTTTCGCGTGGCAATTTGCGATTCTCAGCCACCAGCGAAACAAACCGCGCGTGCAAGGTAGAGATGACCCCCTGCAAAATCTCACGTTGCTCGGGCTTCACATCCTGGAATGGATTTAGAAAATCCTTATTTTCACCGGATTTGATGGTCACATCTTTGACCCCTATTTTACTCGCCAACTCTTTGAAATTATACGCCTGCATAATGACACCGATCGAGCCGGTCAGCGTGGTTGGATGCGCCATGATAATATCAGAGGCCAACGCAATATAGTAAGCACCCGAAGCCGCAACATCTCCCATCAGCGTAACAACGACGCGACCTTCCTTAGACGCTTTGAAATCACACAACGCCTTGTAAATAATATCGCTATCCGTGATTCCCCCACCCCCACTGTTGATCTCAAGAATCAGGCCGTCAACGTCTGGGTCATGGGTGGCCCGCCGAATAGCACGCAGTGCGGTATTCGCGTTCCCAACATACCAAGAGGACTCTCCCAGCATGATGACCCCAGAAATTGGAATACGAATGACTTTGACATCTCCTGAACCGGAAGACCACGTTTCAACCATATACGGTGCTTCGTCCTCACCGAACTCAGTACACGTGTGTTTTTGCCGCAAGAAATTGCCCATCCGACCTTCTTGTGGCAGATTCAACACATGCAGACCACCTAGAAGTAAGGCTGCAATCAACAGACCCAGTCCAATAAAAATTCCCAGTACCAGTGCGCAACCGAAACTACATCCACGCCCCGTCTTTGGTGTGTTCTGATTATCTGACATACCGCTCCCTTGATTTACTGTAAGACATGATTGTATCAGAGCTATCGCCCGTGGCCAAGCGCAACACGCGAGTATCCACACGTTACTCGTGGCGCAAGGCATCAATGGGATCAAGCGCTGCAGCACGCATGGCAGGATAGAGGCCAAAACCAATACCAACACCGACACTGATCCCAAAGGCAAGTATCAGACTGTAGGGTTGAACAACCGTTGGCATACCCGCAAAGCAAGTGATCAAAAAAGGAATGGTTACCCCTAGAATTATTCCCAACACCCCCCCACCGATTGAAAGCACACAGGTGTTAATTAAAAACTGCACCACAATCAGACTGCGTCGAGCACCAATCGCTCGCCGAATACCAATCTCCTTGGTGCGTTCTGTTACGGAAGCTAACATGATATTCATAATCCCGATTCCCCCAACCAGCAAACTGATTCCTGCAATAGAACCTAGGACGACATTGTAGGTGCGTTTGGTACGCTCGGCCTCACGAAGTAACGTCAGCGGCACATCAATACGAAAATCCTTTTTTTTGTGAAACCGATTCAACACCGCCTCAATTGCCTGACTGCCGAGTTCCACAGCAAAGGTATCCTTCATCTTAACAATCAATTGGCTTAACTCGACCTTTTCACCTTCCATACCGCCAGCCGTATACCGAATATTTGCTTCACCAAAAAAACGACTCCCGGTTGTAATCGGAATATAGGCATCGGCCTCGCTATCAGGTGCCCGAACCGTACCCCCCGCATCATTTCTGACAATGCCAACAACCTCAAAAATACCTGAGGCAATACGAATGCGCTGACCGATCATGGCCTCTCCAGCCAACAAACGACGGACCCCATGTTCAGTTAACACACACACATGCGCATTGATCCGATTATCATGCGCGGAAAGAACGCGACCAGCCAACAGAGGACGTTGTACAACATCAAACCATTCGGGCACTGTCTCAACCACCCGCATCTCCAACTCACGTTCTCCAAGCCGAGCCGTCCGACGCGTCATGCGGGCTCCAACCGTCAACACCACCCCAGGAACGGTCTCGCGAATCCGCAGTTCATCGGCATACAGCAGTCCATACACCGCCAACTCCCCACGTGACTCCCCCGTGCTACCCCCTCCTTCAGTAGAGGGCTTAACCGACATCACCATAATGTTGTCACTACCAAGTCGTTTGATCGATTCCAAAGCTTGCTGGCTTGCGCCTTCGCCAACCGCCAACATGGCGATGACGCTTCCTACCCCAAAGACCATACCCAACATTGTTAGAAAAGAACGTGTCTTATGCCGCCAAACATCCGTAAGTCCCAGTTTAACAAATGGCCAGAAGTAACTAATCTGCGTCACGATGCCTCCTCCGTGAGCGACAATATCATGCCATCTTTTAGAACAATGCTGGCTTTCGCGTAGTCGGCAATATTCTGCTCATGCGTCACGAGAATGACGGTCTTACCCTGTTCGTACAACTCTTGAAATAACGCCATGATCTGCACACTGGTGACACTATCGAGATTGCCGGTTGGCTCATCTGCCAATAGAACGGCCGGATCATTGGCCAACGCACGCGCAACCGCGACCCGCTGACGCTGCCCTCCTGATAGTTCTGAAGGAAGATGCCTCAACCGATGAGCCATCCCCACACGTTCCGCCAACGCCTCAGCCTTTTCCTTGCGTTCACTTTGGGATAGTCCCAAATAGAGCATTGGCACCTCAATATTCTCACTAACCGTCAACTGCGAAATCAGGTGAAAACTCTGAAACACAAAGCCAAGATTGCGTAACCGATGATCACTTAACTGGTTATCATCCATTTCCGCAACATTCTCCCCATTCAACCAATAGGCCCCTTGTGACGGTCGGTCCAAACACCCCAGAATATTGAGCATAGTGCTCTTACCCGATCCGCTCGGCCCCATAATTGCCCAATAGGACCCCTTTTGAATAGAGAACGAAATGCCATCCAGTGCTTTCACTGTTTCATCACCGACTCGATAGTGTCGGTGAACATCGTTGAGACAAACGACCTCGCCGGGCTGAGGCCGTTTCCCCTGTTGCAATTGAATACTCATGGCGTCACATCGTCTCCTGCTGAAGCACGTGGTGAAGACTCTGGACTCATGGCCCTCTTTTTCCGCGATCCTTTTTTCGACAATGGCGGCTCTTTCTCGTCCTGCTGATCCTGTATCGGCGGAGCCAGCATCACCTCTTCACCGACGCGAACACCCTCCTTGATATGAATCATTCGGTTATTGTCCATCCCCACACTGACAATACGGGGAACCCAAGCACTGCCATCCTTCACATAGACCCGTGGCACACCCGCTACACGCACCACACATTGTATCGGCACAAAGATCACATCCTCGTAGGTCTCTTTTATTAGTTCAACCTCACAACTCATACCCGGTCGAATCTTAACTTCTTTAAAATCGCATTCAATCGAGCACTTATAGAGTTTGAGATCAGGATTCAAACGTGTACTCTGACCATCAGGAAGGATCCCAATCTTAACTAACCGTCCATCAAAAACGCGCCCCGGAAAGGCGTCCACCTTAATATGAGCTGGCATCCCTTTATCAACCTTGTTGAGACTTGCCTCAGGCACCATCACTTCCACCACCATTCCCGACTCAAGCGGAATATAGATGAGTTCCTGTCGTTCGACCACAATGGCCCCTACTTCAAGAGGTTTGATCCACCACTTGCGCTGTGAAATCAATACGGTTGAGGTATACAACACAATCCCATTGGTAGGCGCATAAATTTTACTCTTCTCAATTTGAAAGTTCAGTTCTTCTAACCGGTTGGTTGCTTGATCCCGCTCTCGTTCCCGCGCAAGGAGCTCCGACTCCACCTGACGTAAAGTCGCTTTGTTCTGCCAAGCAACGCGCTTCAATGCACGTGTGGACTTACGCAAGGCACTCTCCAATGTTGCACGCTGCTGAATGACCGTAAAGTTTGTCAGCACCGACATTTTGGTTCTGGCCATTTCAAGATCCAACTGTTTACGCTGCAAAGCCAATTCATCCGCCTGGAGCTCTGTACGAGTCAAAAAGTTTTCTTTGGCCAATCGTTGAGACCATTCCAACTTCTCTGAAGCACGTTTTAAATCCTCATCTGCCAGCGCAACATCAGCTTCGAACTGACGTAACTGTTGTGGATAATCACCATCCTCGTATTTCTTAAGGGTCATTTTAGCCAACATGAGGTCGACTTCCCGATCCAATAATGCGGCTTCACAATCCCCTTCGGTGATCCCGAGTTTCTCACGCGTAATACTCAGGTTCGCCTCCATATTTGCGACCTGAATCTCTTGATCATTGCGTTTTACAACGAGGTCACTGGAATCAAACTCAAGAAGCAAGTCCCCTGTTTGAACGGTTAAGCCTTCATCAATCACCCAAATAACTGTGTTTTTCCCCTCTAATTCGCTCATAATCACAGCTTTATCACGGCTCTGAATGGACCCCCCCGAAGCGATGGCAATCGTCAGCGGACCTTTCTGAACTTTAAAGACCGGAACCGCCTCTTCCTGCTGACCGTGTTGATGAAAGAAAATCCACCCCGTCACGACAAGGAGGATCAGCCCACCAGCAATCAAA
>CAZSUM010000094.1:0-9490 GCA_964610015.1 uncultured Lentisphaeraceae bacterium | reverse complement strand
CGGTGACAATGACGTGGCGGAGACTCAGTCGATCAAGCCTCCCTCTGTGATAACGCCTGAAGCCCAAGCAACGAAACGCGTCACGAGTATTGCCGATCTTTTTTCAGATGACAAACCGCAAGAGGCACTGGCACCGATAAGCCCCTCAATGGGTGCAAGTCAAGAAGCTCCTTCTGTACCGGAACAACAACCGATGACGCCCAGTCAAATTCGTGAAATGAAGAGTGAATCGCTCGCGCGGTTGGAGCACTTGCGGTCGCGTTATGAAATGGGGTTATCGCAAGGAGAAGTCTTCTTCTTCAGTCAACGGCACAATCATGTTAATGGAACGCAGGGTACGGCTAGACAGTTGATTGGGGTTTTGCCAGAAGCTCTCAGATATGCGCAATCGCCTTTAGACTTACAAACCCGCTTGCAGCAGGGGGGGATCTATTTCTTAGACCTGACAATTTGTGCGGCGATTTTTGAAAATCGAAACACCTTTCCGCTTTTGGTCTCCCGTTTGGAAAAAATTGAGAGAGCTGAGGAGAATGAAATCATGAGGCGTAAGCAACTTCAACGGCGGTGATTTTTTGGAAGGTTTTTAATATGGTAAGAAAAAAACAAAAACCGGATCGTCAGGCCTTTAAAAAGATCGCAGAGATATTGGCCTTGATCCACGAACCAGATGAAATGTGCGCGTTTCTCGATGAGTTACTGACGCCTGCGGAGGTCCATGACATTGCCTTGCGATGGAAACTGTTGCACTTATTGGCAGATGGAGTGTCACAACGCAAAATTGCGGAAGATCTTAAAATCAGCTTATGTAAGATTACAAGGGGGTCTAAGATCCTCAAACAGCAAGGTGCGGTAACCACGCGTCTGCTTCAGAATCGGAAGCGTTAAAGAAAGGATATTGACGAATGCAAGTCATTGCTAAAGCAATCGCACAACAGATGGGAAATGCGTCGTGGATTCGCAAAATGTTTGAAAAGGGAACGGAGCTGAAAAAAAAGTTCGGTGCCGATCACGTCTTTGATTTCAGCTTGGGCAACCCCGATATTCCGCCGCCTCCGCGTGCGGGCGAAGTCTTACGCAGTTTGGCTGAGCACGTGTTACAACCGTTGGGAATGGGCTACTGTCCCAATGCCGGATTGCCCGCGTTTCGTGAAGCACTGGCCAGCCATTTATCACGTCAGCAAGGGGTTCAGTTAGACGCAGGCAAGGTCGTCGTCACGTGTGGTGCGGCAGGTGCGCTGACCTCATTTTTTCGTGCGGTTCTGGATCCCGGTGACGAGGTTTTGTGTTCTGCGCCTTACTTTGTAGAGTATGGGGCGTATTGCGGGCATTTTGGTGGTGTGTTGAAGTCGGTTCCGGCGTTACCCCCTGATTTCCAACCGGATCTTGCGGGTCTGGAAGCGGCACTGACCGATGCCACGCGCGTGATTATCATTAACTCGCCAAACAATCCGACAGGATGTGTCTATTCGCAAGAAGTCTTAGAACGACTGGGGAAATGGGTTGATCGCGTCAATGCATCGCGTGAACGACCTGTTTTCCTGGTTAGCGACGAACCCTATCGGTTTCTGGCTTATGACGGGGTCATTGTGCCGCCGATTCTGCCACTAACGCCGTTTGCACTGGTGGTGGGCTCCTTCTCTAAAAGTCTCTCGCTGGCAGGTGAGCGAATTGGGTATCTGGCGGCTCATCCGCAACTTCCGGATGTTGATCTGCTGATGGGTGCTGTGACGATGACCAATCGGACCTTGGGCTTTGTCAATGCTCCGGTTTTGGGGCAACGATTAGCGATGGCGTTGCTTGACGAGGGGGTTGATCTAGCCATCTATGACCGCAGACGTCAGGCGATGGCCCGCGTGCTTTCTGATGCGGGTATTCGATTCAGCATGCCACAAGGGGCCTTCTATTTCTTCCCGGAAGCGCCGGGCGGTGATGATGAAGTCTTTGTTCAGAAGTTACTCGAACAGAATGTGTTGGCTGTGCCAGGAAAGGGCTTTGGTTTCCCCGGCTATTTCAGACTCAGCTTTTGCGTGGATGAACACGTGATTGCGAATTCAGCTGCAGGCTTTAAAGCAGCTGTCGATGGCTTGAAGTAGGGTGCGTGGTGGTACTGGCTAACGTGTCGATCCGAGAGACAAAATGAGGTGTTACATGGAGCACTGGAAACAATGGTTGGTGTTGTCCATGGCGTTGCCTTTTTGGGGTAGCGACATGTTGGCGGCTGACTTTGCCGCTCCGCAGGCGTGGCATACAGTTCAGACAAATGCTGTTCAAGCTTGGCAAGAAGCACAACAAGCACGTGCTTCAGAAACCGTACGAGTTTGGTATGGGGTTTCGGCGGATTTGAAAAAACGCGAGATCCATTTTCTGGCTGAGGCCGTGGGACACCCCAAGGGGATTACGGCTGAATTCATGTTAATTGGACCGCAGAGCGATCGAGCTTATGAAGCAGTTGGTGTCACGGTGGCCAAGCCCTCAGATCTTGTGCGTGCTGTTGAATCGCTCGGTCTCTCGCGTGGCGGGTGTGTGGGGCGGAGCCCTTTTTGTTTCTGGCCTATGGGCGAGCGGCTCTCCGTAACAATGCGTCGTTTGGATGGGGCGACACCAGAAGTGGAGTCGCCGTTACAACAACTGATTTGCGATGCTGAAATTGATGAACCGCTTCTCGGTGCAAGGGGCGTTGTTTTCACGGGCGGGACATGGACGCAAGAAGTCTGTGAGACCGATACGCGTGCGCCGTGTTCGGTTCTCTCACTCTACAATGCAGGGGATACCCTTTTTGATGTGCCCTCGCAAATCTCACAGAGCGAGGGGTATGGCCGGGTGACGATTGCGGAAACACTTCCGTATGGGGCTTTGCTGGAGATTGTGATGCGGCCTTTGGCAGCAGAGGGCCAGGCCCAGGTGCTGCCGCTCACACTCGCGGTGTGGGCCTCGAATCAAGTCATTTCTGTGACCTGTCAAAACAAAGCGGGAAAAAGACTCAAAGAGGGGGATCTTGCGACAATCGTGACTTGGATGAAACAGTTGACAGAAGAGGGACGTGAACTCTTTGTGACGGTTGGGATGTCGGATGACTTGCTGGTGAAACAAGCTGTTGAAGTGGCCCGTATCTTTGACATGTTAAACGGACACGGACTTAAACTTGAAGGCAAGACGCCGGAGGGACTCTTTAACCAAGCATTCTTGCCTTTGGAGAAATGGCGGGAACGCGAAGGGCGTATGCCACAACCCTTTGAACTGCATGTTACGCGGCAGGCAGATGGCACGTATGCAAAAAAAATGATCTTTATTGAAGAAGATTGGCAAGTTGAGGGGCTTGATCCCAAATTAACGCCGCGTGAATTTGAGGTAGCTGATTGGAACGTATTGCCTGAATGGGTGCAAAAAGTCGGAGGCCCAGACAACAAGGTGCAAGTGCTCTTTGTTTTTGCGCCTCAAGACGCTCCCTTACACGTGTTTATGCCCGGCGTCAGAGTCCTGGCGCAACGATTGCCGACGGTCTATGTTTTTGCAGAATAAGCGCTGGCTTACTTGCGCAACTCCTGTTGGAGTTGTTCCAAAAACGTTCCAACCTTCTTCAAGGCGTCTTCTCCAATCGCCTGCTTGACCAGACCTCCGAGTGCGCGTTGGAGTACTGCGAGATCAACATGAGGATCTGTGACAGTTCCGGTGATCGGAATCGTAATAGTTTTGTTTTGCAGTAGACGCCCCGCGACTCCGCCTGCCAACCGTTCCGTGATAGGAATGGCGATCTGATATTTGATCGCGCCGTTAAAGGCGACCCATCCGCTGAAGGTCATGGGCTGTTTTTCGATCACCATGGTGACGGGATCTACATGGACACGGCCCTCTCGAATGAGTACGTGTACAGGCAGATGTTCCACACGATAGGTACTCTCGTTGATTTTAAGCATGGCTAAAAACTCTCTTAGCTGGGGCCCCATGGTCATCGAGAAGCGGTCTAAAGCCAGATCCATATCAATGGCAATACCTTTTTCAGGTGGTGTGTTACGAACAATCCGGAAGCTTCTTAAGTCCAAGGTGATGGTTCCGCTCAGTACCTGACTCCCCTTAAAAAGCGGGTTCATATTGACGAGTAACGTGTCCAACATTTCTTGGGTGATCGGCACTTTTTCGAGCAGTCTGGTTTTAGCAGGGAAGGTGATTGCTCCTGTTGAACGTGCGAGATCGACAGAAGGCCGTAACCGTAGATTGCCCGACGAGATTTTTGGCTCATACGCAATATGCAAAAGCCCTTTAGACAAGCGAAAATCGGCCGGTGCGCTCTCGGCCGTAAGACCAAATCCTTTAAGCGAGTCAAGCTGTGCCCCAGCCGTTATATCCGCTTCTGCCAGAACAGTTGGCAAACCGCCCGCAAGGGGGGTTGTTAAGCGGAAGGGGCGGGGTTGACGACCGGTCATGCTGATTTCATCTATGCCTTGGGCGTGTAACAACTGTGTGAGGGCGGTGGCATCAAGTGCGAGGGTACCTTGTGCACTCAAGAAATTGCGGGTTGAAAGCTCTTTGAGTGAACCCTGCGTTTCGAGGTCGAACAGTGCACAGGAGAGTGAGAATTTCGAGGCCGTTATCGCATGGTTGTTGGCGGCTACACTTAAGTCTGCAGCAACGCGCAAATTGGGTTCACGATAAACAGGTGTGCCATCGCGAACATAGGTGCCGTTTCCTTGAGCCGTGAGGTTGATCGCTGTGTTGGCGGTTGGGCTCTCTCGTGTGAGGGCTCCTTCCATCCGAACGTCCGGTATGCGCCAGACGCCTTGATCGAGCGATGCTGCAAGTTGTTGGCCCGCCGCATTCATGTACGCTTTGAGTGCGCCTCCCGCTACTTCAGCCGTGACGTTGGCAATCAGATTTCCTTGCCATGTCTGGAGACGTTTCTGTAGTGAGGGCGTCATAAATCCGCCCATCACTCTTCTGAAACTGGCCATATCGAGATTTCCAGAAAGGGTAAAGCCCCTCAGTTCAAGAGGCTGTTGTTCACGAGCAAGTGCGAGACGTTTCCATCCTCCTGACAGCTTTCCTTTGCCTAAACTCATTTCAAAGGTTGTGTCCCGTAGCTCTTGCTCTGGCAGATCGTTTTTGAAAGGGATGTTTCCTGTCAGCTTGATGGCACCTTGCGGGATGACCATGAGTTGGCTTGGTTTCAATTCGGCAGCGAGGTCTGCGATACGAAGAGTTGCGTCGATAGCAACCGCATGCTGCGTTTTGCGAGTGCTGAGGTCTAGATTGACCACGCCAACCATGGGCGGGCAGTTTTTTAAGACACGCGAAAAGTCACGTGAGAACCGTGTGAGATCAAGACGCCCACTGAGTTTGGCAGCGTCAAAGCGGCCACTGCCCTGTACCTCGGCAAAAGGTGTTGTCAGATGGAGTTTCTCGACAATGGGGAGGGCACCATAGGGAAATGTGGCTTTGAGTTGCATGGCGGGTTCAGGCATTAGAGCGAGAGGCTTGCCTGCAACGGTCATGACAAGTTTTTGAGTTTTAACGGCTGCTTCAATCCGCATCGCTTCTGCTGAACCATTCAATTGCAGGTCAGCAAGCAGATCGCCGCGTGTTACCTTGAACTCTTTTGAAAGGCCCAAGAGAGATGCAAAATCACGGGTGAGGGGTGCGAGATGCAGGGTGACCTTGACTTGAACGGCACCGGTTAAACGGTCAGACGGTTTACCTGCTTGTAGCAACCCTTGGGCATCAGCTCGCACCCAAGGAGCGACGAGTTCGAAGCGCTTGATATTGACGGTTTGGCGATCATAGTTAAGATCGGTCAAATCGCCTGGGGGTGTTCGCGGCTGATCGGCAGGTTGTAAGGCGATGCGGTTGAGCATCAGTCCACAGGTTAGAGACCCGCGAGTTTTTCCATGGAACGTGGCGCGCACGGTTCCCTCTGCGACACCACTCTCAATCCAAGGCTCACCCGTAAGTTGGTGTAGCAACGGTCGCATGGCGGTCAGAGGCATTGCAACACAGGTGAGGGTGAGGGTTTGAGGCTCATCTGACTCTCTGTTGTGCGAAAGATCATAGAGACTTTGTATCTTTCCTGAGAGCTCAATTGAGCCGCCGCTAATCACGGATTGCAGGGCAAGGGCCACGGGCTCTTTAAAAGAGGTAATGGCCACATGACCGGAGATCTTTTCAGCAACAAACGGAACCGGGGAGCGTCCGATCAAACGCGCCTGACCGTTTTGTACCTTGATCTCTCCGGCGATATCAAGAATGGGAAGAAAGAAGCCACCCGGTTTAGATTTTTCTTTTGGTGTGGTCTCTTGGGTTTTTTCAATTGCTTCAGGTTGTGGGGTAACCGTAAGGTCAGGATGCTCCACTGTAAGGGTGCCGAAATTCAGTGATCCGATGGGTAATAACCCGAGCAAACCTTTGTTACACGTGACGCGTTCTGTTTTGAGATTAAGTCCGTGTACAGGGTCATTAAACAGCACCTGCTTCAGGTGTGGGGGAGTCACCCAACTAAGCGACCAAGACTCACAGGAAAATTGTGAAGGGGTAATGGCCTGATTGATCTTTTCAGTGCACCAGATCCTCCCTGAGTCTGTTGAGAGAAGGGTTGGTAATGCCGCCACGATTGCAAGGAGCGGGATAAGGAGAAAAAGAAAAATGCTCAACAGTGACCGCAGGCATCCGGGTCTATTTTCCAACACACCACTCTCTTCTTCATCTCTGATTCCTGAAAAATCCATGCTGATTCCTTATAAGTAAACGAAGATCCTTAGCAAGGATGATATCATCTTATACACCGCAGTTACCAGAGTTCTCCAGGGCGTTGGCAAAATGCGCGAATCTCTGCGATATCGGGCGTATCGCACAGGAGCATGACCAGTCGGTCCATGCCAAGCGCAATGCCGCCACAGGGCGGCATGCCCTGTTGCAAGGCCTCAAGAAACGGTTCATCGATCGGGTAGTCTGCTTTGCCCAGTTTACGCCGGGTGGCGGCATCTTCGAGAAAGCGTTGGCGTTGCGTGATCGGATCACACAATTCAGTATAGGCATTGGCGATTTCCAAGCCGCCCACGTAGAGCTCCCAACGCTCTGCCACCGCTGGATTTTGCGGATTGAGTCTGGCCAGTGCTGCGGCAGGTGCAGGATAGTCGGTTAGGACACAGGGACGGTCACGGGGAAGATTGGGTTCAATGCAGGTCACCATGTCAAAATCAAAGTGGTCTGGGTCCCAGTGCGTGACAGGGTCCCATCCCGCCCATTGCCGGTAGGCCTCTTGAACTGTGATTTGATGCCAGGGCTGAGCAAAAGAGAGGTGCTGCCCCTGATAGACAAGCCTTTGCGTCGAGGTGACCCGTTGGACGACCTGCTGTAACAGCGCAACGGTATCGCTAAGGATTGCGGAGTAGTCGGCCTGTGTTCGATACCACTCCAACAGGGTAAACTCAGGGTTGTGTCGTTGACCACACTCGCCGCTACGAAAACAGGGACCTATTTGAAACAAGCGATCCGCACCGGATACGAGAAGTCGCTTCATGTGTAACTCAGGTGAGGCACGCAACCAGGCACGCTCTGAAGAAGGCACATCAATATGGGTTTCAATCGCGGGCGCGGGGATTCTAACGGGCGTTTCAACCTCTATGAAATCACGTTCCCAGAATTGAACGCTCAGTACATTTTTTCGTACTCACCTTTGCCAAGACGCTTCAGTTTTGTGAATCCTGCAGCTTTGGCGCGGTCGTCCAACTTAGATTTTGATCGGCCAATCGCGGGTGCCGTAATGATACGACGGATTGGCGCTCCACAAGAGGGACAGGTCTTCAGGTGTGGATCGTGGATAGATTGGGTGACCTCAAAGCCATCTGCGCACTGTGCGCAACTCTTCTCATGGCTTGCGGCTTCATAATCATAAACAGGCATGGGGTGGGTCTCCCGAGGTTGGCGTTTCTCCATCAAAGGATAACGGATAGAGTTAAGCGGGCTTATCTGATGAGACCATCTCAAACGCACAGGCAAAAGCGCCATCTGTCTGTGAGCGTGTTGGGATGCGTTCTTCAACACCAATACAAGCGAATTGCGGAAACTTTTTACGTAACAGGGTGATCTGGCGGCGGTTTTCTTCGGGTTCAAGACTGCAGGTTGAGTAAACGAGCCGACCGCCAGGTGCGAGAAGGGTGAGGGCTTGCTCTAACATCTGTGCTTGGGTGCTCGCCAACTGTTTCATGCGTTTGGTGGTCCAGCGCCAGCGTGCATCTGGGCGACGGCGCAGGACACCACTGTTAGAGCAGGGGGCGTCGAGCAAAATACGGTCAAAAAGTCCGAATGACTCTTGCACGGTTTTCGACTCTTTTGTGAGGTCTCCCTGACAGACCGTCACCCAAGTCTGACGGGTACGGGCGAGATTTTCACGAACTGTTGCGAGACGATCTTCATGAAGATCGAGTGCAACAAGCAGATGCCCCTTTGCTTCTGGAGGCGGAGGTCCCATACGCCATGCAATCTGAACAGTCTTGCCGCCAGGGGCGGCACAGGCATCGAGTACCTTGAGTCCTGGTTTGACATCCAGCAAATCAATGCAGATTGCGGTCGCCGGATCTTGTACAACAAAAGCGCCTGCTGCAAAACCGGGCATGTTTTCAACTCGCGACCCACGGGGCATGGTGACAAACGGTTCGGGTGCACCTGGTGGATAGGCTAAGAACGTTTCTGCAGGCGTGTTGTTCCACTCACAGAGGGCGAGGGTTTCGGCTTGGCCATAGTGCTCGACCCAGCGCGTCACAAGCACATCAGGATGAGAGGTACGCAGGCCAATGGACTGCGTGGCTAATTTTGCGAGCAAGGCTTCGCGCTGACGCAGTAAATTGCGCAGGACGCCATTGACCAACCCTGCGGTTTCTTTTGAAGCTAGCTTGGCCGCTTCGACAGTTTCATTGACAGCGGCATACTCTGCAACATCCGGCATGTAGAGAATCTGACAGGCACCGACCAACAGGGCTGCGCCGGGTTCACCTCGGGGCATTTTCTTAACGAGTTGATGTAAGACCCAGTCGAGTGTGCGATAGCGGCGTACTGTGGTATAAACCAGATCTGTAACAAAGGCTCGGTCAGGCGAATCAGAGATCATCCGGTCAGGAAAATCCTGAGTAGCCAACCAACGGGTTATGACAAAAATCGCTTCACGTCTGGAACTCATACAGGATCATTTTCTATTTTATCGCTTGTGTCTAAAAAAAGGATGAAGAAGCGGGTTCTGAAAACAGCAGGCTTCAACGACGTCGGGTGCTTGTTTTAAACACAGGTGCTGACAGTTTTAAAATCGGACCGTCAGAGGGGTCAGTTTTGATGGGTTAGGGTGTCTACTGCAACAGGACGCACACTTCGCATCCATTAGCGAACGAGCCGACCTGTGCTTTAAGTAAGAAGCTAACATCCACTTTGACTGTTTGTCTATTAAAAAGGGGGCCTACGAAAATTGTAAAGTTAAATGCCGCAGATATAAAAGGAAGCGTTCCATGCCTGG
>CAZSUM010000093.1:8018-9503 GCA_964610015.1 uncultured Lentisphaeraceae bacterium | reverse complement strand
AGGACTGGAGTGAAGTAACAATGCTTTTATTATCAAATTACCTGTCCCTTTATTGTGGACTCACCGCAAGGTTCACTTTCTTTTCTTCATTTGCACATTGATGACTCCATATCTTCGGTGTCGTCATTTATGAGGCAACCTAAGAGTTTTTGCGCTTATTTCAGTGTCATGGATTATGAGTCAACGCGACCACGGGATAATGACTTGGCCGGACATAGGCCATATGTCATAATTGGAAGCTTGTTTTAAGGGTAGGGAGAGGAATGAGCGACAAAAGAAGTGACTGCGAACCAGTGCCTGTGCTTTGGACCGGAGGGTGGGATTCCACCTTTCAGGTTCTGCGTCTACTTCTTGAACAGCACCGCGCGGTTTTACCGATCTACCTGATCAAGGAGTCGCGGAGATCCATTCGTGCCGAACTGCTCGCCATGAAAAAAATCCGGGGAATGCTTGCCGCGTATGATCCCAAAACAAAAACGTTGCTGAGACCTCTTTGCCTACACACACTCACTGATATTCCCGAGAACAGCGCAATTACGGCCGCCTTTAAAGAGGTCCGTGCCAAAAAGTATATCGGCCAACAATATGACTGGCTTGCCCGATTTTGCGCTTGGCAACACATTCCGGATCTTCAGTTGTGTATTCACAAAGACGATATGGCCCACGCAGTCTTAGCCGACCTCGTGGTTGAAGATCCGCCTGGTAGCCAAACCTACCGAATGTCCCCCATGCCACAGGCAACCCCAGAACAACTCCTGTTTGGCCCCTTTACCTACCCGCTCTTTGATTTCACCAAGCAAGCCATGGCTCGTGTGGCACAACAACAAGGGTGGCATGACATCATGATGCAAACGTGGTTCTGTCATCACCCCACCAAACATGGGAAACCTTGCGGCGTGTGCAACCCTTGTCAGTACACCATCGCAGAGGGACTCGGCTGGCGTATTTCGCCACATCGGCGTTACCTCGGTGCCCTGCACAAGACCCTCATGACCTACCGCCAGCTTTTTTCAAAACCCAAACGCTCTCACTGACGCATACACTTGGCTGTTTAACCTCTTGAGATGCCCCAACAGATGAAACGTTCTTACGCCATGAAAAAAATGACTCGCACCCTCAAACATCTGCCCAGTGCCTTGCGCCAAATCCACCAGCTCGTGTCCGACCCAACCCTTACACAATCATACTATCCTGATCTCCCACGCAAATCAAAACTGGCCATCTATGCGGATCTGATTGGCTGGTGGTTACACCATCAGGAAGTGATCATTTGGTAAAAATGCGTACTCGCACGGGGCAAGGAACTACTGATTCGAATAGCATGGTTACAATCAGCAGCAATAATCTGGATGAATGGTATTGGCTGATGATTTTTATGGATAACAATGATGGTTTTAAAGTAATGGTATGGCAGGAGGATAATCCGGATGGCGTTTACAGTGAAAACAGCAGCGGAATGAATGGTTCTATAAACTGGCATTACAT
>CAZSUM010000093.1:0-8008 GCA_964610015.1 uncultured Lentisphaeraceae bacterium | reverse complement strand
CAGGAAGTGAACGAGTTCTATTTTTACTATGGACTGGATAGAGCAAGCGGTGTCAAGGCCTCTGATTACCTCTCCTATCCGGAATTTCGAACAATTCGGGATACCCGTAACCGAAAAGCTGCGGGAACGCGTCGCTATAGCTATGTCTGCCTGCTGCGAGACAAGTTTGTCTTCGGTCAACTCGCCGCGAGTCTCGGTATGCCCACGCCTGAAAATATGGCCCTCTGCACATCTACTCACCGACGACCCCCTTCTTTCAATCGAAGCCTGTTGTAAAAGTGCTACGGGTATTGGCGGAGAAGGCGTCTTTTTTCTCAAGATCAATCAGGGAAAACTCTTTATCAATGATCAACCCGCAACCCTCGATCAGTTACGCAATGCGTTTACAAGCACCTATCTCTTGCAACAGCCCATCCAGCAGCATCCAGAATTAAGTCGTTTACATCCGCACTCGATCAACACAGTTCGAGTGATCACCCTCAACGACAACGGGAAGATATCGGTGCTCTGGTCTGCGCTCAAAGTCGGCACCCATGGCCGCCGTATCGATAACGCCGCCTGTGGTGGTGTTGCCGCACTGATTGATCTGGCCACCGGACGCTTGAGAGCTCCAGGCGTCTACTCCCCTGGTAAAGGAACCGTGACCGACTGTCATCCAGACAGCAAGATCCGCTTTGAGGGTTTTGAGGTCCCCTTTTTCAAAGAAGCAGTCCAGTGTGTTTCTGAATTGCACCGATATCTGTATGGGGTTCACTCCATTGGCTGGGATATTGGGATCACCCCCACAGGACCCACGATTATCGAGGGCAATGACGATTGGGGTGGCTGTTTTCCGATGGCCTTTGAACCAGGGTTCCGCACACGTTTCTTACAAGCGTATGGAATCCTCCCCACGGAAAACCAAGTCAGCACATCCTCTTTGACATCACACTCAGGAGCTTATTCATCATGAAGCTTGGCATTATGACCCTTATTGACGTTAATAATTACGGGGGCGTCTTGCAGGCTATCGCGATTCAAGATTACCTGCAACAGGCTGGCCACGACGCCGTTCTATTGCATATCCGATACAATCCCCAAGGCAACCGTATCCTCAAGTTCCTAGAACGCCCCACTAAAGGCATAATCGAACAGATCAAAGCCCGTAAATTCGCCACTTTTCGCTTGCAGCACTTCCACCATGGCGGGCTACCAGCCTATGACCCACAAGCATTTCTTGAAACGCCTCCCGCATTCGACGCCTATGTCTGCGGCAGTGATCAAATCTGGAACTCCGGAAACTGTGCGGATAGCGTCAAACGTCGCCTCTTTTTTCTAGACTTTGGCGACTCCCAAGCGAAACGCATCGCCTATGCCGCAAGTTGGGGCGCCAAGACACTCGCCCCACACCTGCAGCCAGAAGTTGCCGCCTGCTTAGCGCGTTTTGATGCAATCAGCGTACGCGAAAAAAGCGGCGTCGCCATTGCCTCCGAACTAGGATTCCAAGCCCTATGGTTACCTGATCCCGCCCTGTTACATCAGGCCGATTACTGGCATGCTATCGCGGATGAAGCGGAGAATAAAGGCGCTCCAGAAACTCTGTTTCAATGTGAATACCGCTGGACCCCCTGCGTTGATTTCCAGCTTGTCCGCACGCTCCTCTGTCGCCGTCATGGCTGGCGAACGGTCATCCCTTTTGCAAACAAACCTTTACGTCAGTTTGCATTCACGCGTTGTCTCGCACCGGCAGAGTGGCTGGATGGCATCAGAAAATCAGCCTTTGTTCTCACGAACTCCTATCATGCGCTCCTCTTTAGTATCCAGTTCAAACGCCCCTTTCTCGTCATTCCATTATCTGGCAAATATGCCGGCATGAATGAGCGCATCTTCTCTGTAACGAAACGATTGGGACTACAGGATCGCGTGATCACCGAATACAATGAAGAGCAGATCATCAAACGAGCTGAAACGCCGATAGACTGGGATGCTGTTGACGCACGCCTCACTGACTGGCGTAAAGAAGCTGATGCATTTCTGACAGACGCTTTAAACGACTCCGCTGGCTAATGCTGTGCGCAATTGATCAGCAACCACCGCGCTTGAAAAAACCTGCTGATACAGGGCATGTGCCTGACGTCCACGTTCAGCCAGCCTCGCGGGCTGACTAGCCCATGCCGCCACCATTGTCGCTAACGCATTTGCATCCCCTGCAGGAATCAACGCGCAGGCCTCTGATTCCTGCACCGCTTCAGGATAGGCCTCTGACATACGCGTGATGACAGGGCGTCCGGCCGCGAGTGACTGAAAAACCTTGTTAGGAATCACGCGACTGGCTTTACGCGTCGTACCAAAAACTCCCAGCAGAATATCGGCACGCTGAATCCGTGACGGTAAACTGGCATAGGGGATCGGGTCTTCAAAAACCAGTTGTGGCATCTCGGCAGCGGCCTGACGGCAGGCCTCCCGTTCTGGACCATGGCCCAACAAATGCCAACGCACCGGCACACCCTGATAAATCCGTGCTGCCTCAACAAGGGTCTGCACACCATGCAGCGGAATAAAGCTCCCATAAAAGAGCACTTCAATCGGTACATGGGGTGCCCGTTCAGCAGCAGGATAAAAACAGCTCTCCTCTGCGCCGACATACACGACTCGTACACGCTCACGCGACACCCCTAACGTATCGCAGAAAAAATCGGCATGGCAACGTGTATCAGCCAACAACAGATCTGCCTGAGCAAAAAGCTTTTGTTCCCAAGCCAAGAGACGTTTCGCCGCAGGGCTTTCCTCTTGAAGCTTAAAACGCTCCCAGACCTGTTTGTCATAGGCACTGATCAGGGGATCGAAAATAAGGGGCACCCCCTGCCGATCACACCAGCGCCGTGCAGCCGCCAGGTCGCGTTGTCGAAAACAGGGCACCCAGACTGCATCTGGGCGAGGAAGTCGGCGCAACGTGGCTTCAAGATCGCCGCCGATGCAGAATCGTGGATGGAAATCGAAAATCGTCCACCCAAGCACTGCCAGATGCTGACGAATCACGCCATTGCGTGCATAAGCCGGATCAAAACGTCCCCACCACAACATGCGCTTCGTAGGTGCCATTATGTTTACTCCGGTCATCTTTTGACACGTTCTCCACTAAGAGACAAGACTACTCCGCACTCCGTAACATAGCGATGGCCCGCTTGAGTATTGTTCGGTTCATTCGGTGTACCTCACACCCCTTACCCAGCGGGGCTGGCAACGTCACACAGAGTTTACCCCCCAAATGCTCGCGAAACTGCTCTAGCCCCTCAAAGACATCCAGCTCGCCAGAGCCATCCAGACGCTCCAACAACGGAGACCACACGGGCAGATCGCACGCCTTCAGCCCCTGTATCACGGCCTCACGTTCCTCCGGCGTAATCAGCCGTTGAAGCATGGCATACGTCGTATCAATCGCCATACCAATCGAAACCGCCAATCCATGGCCTAATGTAAAGTTGGAAAGCAACTCCAACCGATGTGCCGCCCAATGACCAAAATCCAATGGTCGGGCACTGCCAAACTCAAAAGGATCACCCGACGTAGCGATATGTCGCAAATGCAGCTCCGCCGTTTTCCGGACCACTCGCTCCATGACAGCTTGGTCACGCGCCTTTAACGCCGCAGCATGCCGACACAGATATGCAAAAAATGCGCTATCACGAATAATCGCCACCTTAAACGCCTCAGCCACACCGCCAATCCACTCACGTTGCGGCAATGTCTTAAGAAAGGTAAAATCATTAATCACGGCAAAAGGCGGTGAAAACGTACCGGCAAAATTCTTAGCGCCCCCGTCGTTCATCCCGTTCTTGACGCCGACGCCCGCATCATTCTGGGCAAGCACTGTGGAAGGAATACGAATCAAGCGCAATCCCCGATGCACCAGAGACGCTGCAAATCCAGCCATATCAAGCACACTCCCCCCCCCCACCGCAATCACATAACTATGCCGGTCAAGATGCGCCTCACCTGCGAGCGTCATCACCTCACGTACGCCATTCCACCCATTCTTAGCATGTTCTCCACCCGGCACAATCAAAGGAGCATGTACCAAATGAAGCTTCACCCGATGTGCACGGAAATAGCGTATTACCTGACGCACCATATTGGGCGAGACCGCCACAAGTCCGCCATCAATCACCACCATCGCCCGCGCAGTTCCATCAGGCAGCGGTTTTAACAATTTGGCCAACAAGGGATTTTTGGGATCAAAAACGTTTCGTGTAAAACAGACCGGATATTGGTAAGACACTGTAATTTTCTGAACAATCGATTTCATGCGCTAAGCCACCCGCGTAATGCGTGAATAAGTTCTATAAGCGTACTGCATTCGAACGGCATCGTCGAGAGATACGCGGTCTTGCAGTCCTCTCCAGTCAATCCATGAGTACCTCTTATCCGCTCAGGATGCAGACTGGTTCGAAAAGGTGTCTGTCCAAAAAAGAGTTCGCAAGGATCATAACCCGGCTTGTTATGGATATCGACATGTGCCGCATAATCCGGCGCTTCACGCGGATCGTCCCACCAAGGATAGGCAAACCAAGCGCCCGGCTCAGCAACCAGCATCACCTCCCCACTGCGTGCATGCGCCACACCCAGTTGTGTCTGTGCCTCACGATCCAGCACCTGTCCTACCCCATCAAGCGCCGCGAGCGTTTGTTTCAGGTGCGGCAACACCGCCGCATCGGGACAATGCACCAGCGCAACCTGATGATCTACCAGCGCAAAGGCCTGACTCGTGTGAAAATCGGGATACGCCATGTGGCGCACCTTACGCACGGAAAAAAGACCCGCTTCACGCAAAGCGCGATTGGGGAAGATTGCGCCTTTTGTCACCGGAGTAATCGCGTAATCACCAAAAGCCGCGACCTCATATCCATTCGCCTGTGCAGCTCGAATCAGCCGTGACACCTCATCACAAACGATCTTGAGTGCTTTGACGCTTTTAGGATGTTTGGGTCCCCAGCGTTGCAGATCGTAATCCAACCCCGGCAGATAAACAAAACAGAGGTCAGGCGTATCCAACATCGCCAGCCAAGAGCACACAGCTTCGGTAATCCACTCCGACCCCTGAACAGAGGCGAGCGGTCCCCAATAGTGACGTAATTTGAACGGCCGCCCGACTGCGTCAGCCCAGCGCGTTGCCAAAGCAGGGGGTTGACTGTAACACCCCATAATCATCCCACCCCCATGCGTGTGAATCGGCGCCGGGGAGAGAATTTGGTCTACACTTTCACCCAAACTCTGTTGAAAAAAGGCCATGCCCACCGAACCGCCGCGAGCACGAAAACGCTCCCAGATCCGCGGTCCTTGAACCAAAGAAGAGGCTTGTTCCCAGAACCAAGGACGCCGCAACACAGGATCAAAGAACCCATTGGCAACCATACCGTGTTGGGCAGGCAGCAAACCTGTGCGCAGCGTAGCTTGAACCGGACACGTCACTGCCGGAAAAATAGTTTGCAACGGTCGCAAGGCCAACCCTGCCACCTCTGTGATGCCGTGCTCGGTGGCAAAGGCATGACCAAACCCGGCAACCTGTATGACCAGCAGTTTATGCATGGTGACCCGCACACTCGCTTGAGACAGCAAACAAACTCCCCCTGCACGCAAATTCTCGGGGATTCATTCGCGACTCTTTTTAAAACCTGTTAAACACTGTTTTGAGAATATCACCCAGATTGCTTAACGGTCATCTTTTTTCTGACACAAACTCACTTCAGAAAAGCAGCTTCAGATGAGGACCCAAAGGTTGTTTCTTGCCACTGCGCTTCAGTCAGTCCGTACATCACGCTGGAGAATCCTTTGGGGATCGGCGTCTCAAAGCAGAGTCTACGTCCTGAATACGGATGGTTAAAGGCGATCGATTTCGCATGCAAAAAAAGGCGCTCGTAGCCTGTTCCTGATCGTCCGTATTTGACATCACCAGCGATGGGATGGCCAGCCTCAGCAAAGTGCACGCGAATCTGGTTCTTACGCCCAGTAAGCAAACGAATCTTGATTGCACTCAATGCGTTCGCTTGTTTGATCACGACATACTCAGTGTGCGAAAGTTTGCCAAGTGAGGAATCACCCGCCGAGTACATATAGAGATCGTCATCTTCTGCAAGATAGCTGGAGAAGAGCCCCTGTTGTTGGGCAAGAGCACCCTGCACCACCGCGAGGTAGAGTTTTTCATTTGCTTGCCAGTTATCTTTCAGGCGTTGCTGAATCTCTTCGGTTTTTGCAAAAAGCAAAACCCCCGAAGTATCACGATCAAGCCGATGAACCAGATAGACGTGCTTAGTTGAACGCGCACACCCTTTACGCACGTAATGATTTAAAGCATTTTCAGCGGTAAACGACTCTTCGCGCCGCGTAGCCATCGTCAAAACGCCAGGCGCTTTTTCGACAACAAACAGGTCACGATCCTCATATAGAATCTCAAGACCATGCGGTTTGTGGCGACTCGAACGATTTTTTTTGTCGGTCATTTTATTCCTGCGCCCAAGTGCTAAACTCCGCTTGAACACGTCAGCAAAAAGGCGAGGTGATCGCAATTCCGGTGGCTTGTTAGCGCAATACGAACGCGCCCAAGATCACGAGTCCCAGACCTAACAAAATCTGTACCCCGCCCGCTAAACGGAATAACACCTTACGGTCTGATAACCAGACTACGGTCTGACGTAGTTTCCAGGGGTAAAGCAATAGGATCATTCCCTTCACAATGCAGGCATAGGCCACAGCCACCACAACCAGACGCCAAGGAGAGGGGTGAACACGCGCAACGTGTAGCAATTCATAGGGGAAGAGAACAAGCAACGCGCCAAGCGCCCGGCACGCCAAAAGGTTTTCCAGCCAGAACCAAGAAAGAGGAATACACACCAGCACCGCAAAAGGAATCAATCGTTTATAAGGCTCAATAATATCTAAGCCCATGGTCCAAAGGGCATATCCGGCCCAAATCCACGCAACGACATTCAATAGTCCAGCCGCCAGGCGGTTACGGGGAAACGCTCGATACATGCGTGACATTGCATCCGGAGCCACCACAATCGGCACTCCGATCAATAAACAAAAGATCCCCAACAAATAGCTCCAACAGGAAAGTGGCATAAAAAACTCCGTTACCAAAATTCAGCTAATTAAAGCATAACCGGCAACCATCTGGAAAGCTCATATGCCAAAAGGCCAGCATGACGAATGAGGCCACAAAAAGACCAATTAAAACAGCGGAAATACTGCACACCGTTGCTATAGACCCGGCAAATAAATATTGTGATATTTTTGTTTCGTTTGAGGATTGGTCTTGTTATAATTGGGGGCATGGAAAGCATTGATGCGAGGAAGGCGCCCGAAGGGCTTTACGAAAGAAGGAAGCAGGTCGTCCGCTTGAGCAGGAAGGGGTACGGCCCCATGGCGATCGCGGAGCTGACGGGACTCAGCTGGGGTGCGGTCAACACTGCGCTCAAGGCGTACGGCTCGGGCGGTCTTGACGCGCTCAGGCCCAAGGCGCGCGGCCGCAAGACGGGGACGAAAAGGCTTCTCTCGGCGGAACAGGAGGCCGAGGTGCGGAAACTGATCTGCGACAAACGGCCGGAACAGATGAAGATGCCTTTCGCCCTCTGGACCCGTGCGGCCGTGCGGCAACTGATCCTGGAACGGTTCGGGATCGCGCTGGCTGTGCGCAGCGTGGGCGAATACCTCGGCCGCTGGGGGGGCACGCCTCAGAAACCCCTCAAGAGGGCTTATGAGCAGCAGCCGGAAGCGGTCAAGGCGTGGCTCGACACGGAATATCCCCGGATCGCCCGAAGGGCGAGGGAGGAGGGCTGCGAGATCCACTGGGCGGACGAGACGGCGGTCTCCAACACGGATGTCAGGGGCCGGTCGTACTCGCCGCGCGGGAAGACGCCAGAGACGCGTGCGGTCTGGGGGCGGCGCGAATCGTTCTCCATGATCTCCTCCGTGACCAACCAGGGGAAGTGCCGCTGGATGATGATCGACGGGGCTTTCAACTCGGACCGGC
>CAZSUM010000092.1:5447-9558 GCA_964610015.1 uncultured Lentisphaeraceae bacterium | reverse complement strand
GGCAAGTGGTTTCTTTCGACCCTTGAAAGTGCAGATGGGCAACACCCGGTTGACGTCTTTGAGGGCTTGGTTGAGTCGCCTGTTGTGGTACTCAGCGCACCAGAGATTACACTCAAAGTCGGTGGTGGTAAGGGCGAGAATATCTATGTCGCCCTTTGCACAATAGACGGAAAAGAAGTCGTTTACGCACGGGGTGGAAACGGACAGAGTATGCAACCACGCCAGTGGAAGGTGCCTGAACTCGTCGGCCAACCGGTCTTCTTTCGCGTGTCAGACTATGCGGACAAAGGATGGGGACATATCACGCTGGATGAAGTAGTCTGTCAAGGAAAGATTGATCCTTTGGCAACAGCGAAGCGGTTTAAACAACGTAGACGAGAGATTGAAATCGAAAAAGGGGGAACCCGTGCAGATCGCTTGCGGTCGGCGATTCGGGAGTTGGGGCAGATGTTTGGAACACGCTATCCCATGGTAGCCCTGTTGGAGAACGTAGATACTGTTGAAGCAAAGGGCGATGCGATGTCATTGGAGGAGCTAGCCCGTGAAGCACTGATTCAAAAGAATCCACTACTCACTGACCAGCCACTTCTTTTTGTAACACGCCCGCAATACAAACCTGATCATCACAATACGGCGACCCTGTTCCAACACGGTGAAATCAATGAGAGAAGCTACGAAACAGAGGGGGCTTTAAAATTGTTCGACGCCCAGAGTGGAACCGCGCGAACGCTTTACTCATCAGGAACAAATGCCACGATTCGTGATCCGGATGTGAGTTTCGATGCAAAAACAATCTTGTTTTCCATGCGGAAGAGCAAAACCGATAATTATCATCTTTATACCATTGGTATTGATGGGAGCGGACTTCGTCAACTCACCGCTGCACCAGAGGTAACGGATATTGATCCCGTATGGCTACCAGACGGGGATATTGTATTTTCGGCCACACGCGAACCCAAATACTGCATGTGTAATCGTCACATCATGTGCAATCTCTATCGGATGGAATCGGATGGTGCAAATATTCATCAGATTGGCAAATCAACGTTGTTTGAGGGGCATTCATCGGTCATGCCCGACGGGCGACTTTTATACGACCGCTGGGAGTATGTGGACCGCAATTTTGGTGATGCGCAGGGACTGTGGGTCTGCAATGCGGATGGAACGGGACACGCGATCTATTGGGGCAACAACACGACAAGTCCAGGCGCGGTGATTGATGCCCGGGCACTTTCTCACTCACATATGGCACTGGCAGTGATGGCTGCGTGTCACGATCGGCCGTGGGGTGCACTGGCGCTGATTGATCGCTCCAAGGGTGTGGATGGTGTGGAGCCCGTTTTACGTACGTGGCCGGAATCGTTTACAAACCGGATTAAGACGGCGGGTCAGGATTTTGATTCAACAGGAAGAATTCCACGCAAGTACGAGGATCCCTATCCTTTGGACGATCGTCATTTTTTATGCGTGCATCAGACGAAAACCTCTGTGCCTAGCATTTATTATCTAGACCTGCATGGAAACGAGGTGTTGGTTTATACAGAGGAACCCGGTTGTTTTGACCCGATGCCAGTGCGTATTCGCACACGGCCGCCGGTTCATCCGAGGCGGCGCAATTTTGACGGGCCGAATGCTCCAGGCACCTTCTACGTGCAGAACGTGTATATCGGGACACACATGGAGGGTGTGACACAAGGTAGTATCAAATCATTGCGGATTGTCGAATCGCCCGAAAAACGGACCTGGTCACAGCAAGGCTGGGGGGGGCAAGGCGAGCAAGCGGCAGGGATGAACTGGCACAACTTCGAAAACAAACGCATTCTTGGAACTGTGCCGGTCGAGGACGATGGGAGCGCCTATTTTGAGGTGCCTGCCAATACGTTTGTTTTCTTTCAGGCACTGGATGAGAACGGCATGATGGTGCAGTCCATGCGCTCGGGTACCTATGTTCAACCTGGTGAAACCTATGGTTGTGTGGGGTGTCATGAGAATAGGGTTGGAGATATCCCTAGTGTGAAGGCAACCCCCAAGGCCATGAAACGCGCACCGGACAAAATGCAGGGCTGGTACGGGCCTGCAAGACTATTTAGTTTTCAGAAAGAGATTCAGCCTATTTTCAACAAACGGTGCGTGTCCTGTCATGATTATGGCAAGAAAGCAGGGGCCAAACTGAACCTTGCGGGAGACCGCGATCTGGTGTTTTGTACCTCCTATGCGGATCTCTGGGCGTTGGGTTCGTTGACCTGTGTAGGAGCTGGTCCTGCCGAGATCCAGCAGGCCTATTCGTGGGGAAGTCATCCTTCGAAGCTCATCAAAAAAGTGCGGGGTGGACATGCGGACGTCAAGCTGAGTGCCGAGGAAATGGATCGACTGATCACATGGGTGGATATCAACGCACCCTACTATCCTTGCTATGAGTGTGCCTATTCGGAGAATAAGGCTGGTCGTTCGCCGCTGACGAATAAGGATATGGGTCTTTTGGCACGGTTAACAGGGGCAACAATCGATTGGGGTTTCCACAACAAGCCGCGTGCATGGGTCAGTTTCGCGCGACCAGAGATGAGTCGAATTCTCGATCCGGTCAGAACGAATCAGGCTGTTTTTGCTGAGGCGGTGGCCTTGATCCGACAAGGTGCCGAGCAACTTAAAATTAAGCCGCGTGCGGACATGGATGGCTTTGTTGCTTGTGAGAAAGATCGTGAACGTGAGGCACGGTATCAGGCTCGTCTGGCGCAAGAACATCGTGTGTATCAGGCGATCCGCGATGGCAAAAAAATCTATGATGAGGGAATCACGCGTTAAGCTTGCGAGCGACTTGCTTCCGAAACAACGCCTGACGCTTTCTTGCGGCAGGCGCTCATGGTTTCTTTCCGTTCGTCTCTAAAGACTTTGCGCAAGTGGTTTACGCTGGAGAAGCCGCACTTCCGTGCGATTTGGTCGAACGGTTGTTTGGTCTGCGTAACCAAGCGCAAAATGGTTTCCATCCGAACGCGTTTGATTTCACCAATGACCGATCGTCCAAGCGCACCTTTGAAGCGTTTCTCCAGACAACGCGGCGAGACATGGACATGTTCGGCCACGTCTGAGACACGAATGTTCAATCCGGCATTAATCCGAATGAACTCCAAAGACTCAATCACTCGTCGTTCGTTAACGTGGATCGTTTGCGTTGAAAGGCGAGAGTTGACCTCTATGGAAAGATAAGTCTGAGTTTCTTTAGGCACCCTCTTTTGCTGAGAATCAAACATGCGTTTGTCTAGCAACTCAGCGGCCGCATACCCAGCGGTTTCGACGTCCAGACGGATGCTCGACAATGAGGGAATGCACGTTTCACAAATTAGCGGATCGTTATCCACGCTCAGTACGGCCGCCTCATAGGTTACGCGGATGTCTGCGGCAAGACAGGCATCGAGAACTTGACGCGCCCGTGCGTCATGCGCAACAAAGATTGCAATTGGCTTGGGCAACTTTTTAAGCCAGCGAATCATCAGCTTTCGCTCGTTTTGCCACTCAGTTTGTTCATATGAGGGATCAAGATAAACATCACAGGTGAACTTTGCCTCTTCAAGGCGCTTCGTGAAAGAGTCCTTTCGCCACTGCGACCAGTTGAGCCCACGGGTCTGTCCGACAAATGCGAAATGCGTAAACCCTTTTTGAATGAAAAAGTCAGCGGCCATCCGTCCGGTTGCAACCGAATCGCACTGTACTTGGCAGGCGTGTGATTTCGCATACCACCTTTCTTGCCACTCGTCGTTCAGATCAAAAATAACAGTGGGCAGATGCGCACGAGCAATTGCATCGGCCAATACTCGACTATAGATGTTCGCGATAATGCCGGAACCCTTCCAGAACCGGAAGTTCGGAAGCTTTTGTTCGAACGCGCCGCCGGTGACGATGTTGAGCTGCCAGGGTCCGTAGAGGCGCACGTACTCAAAAATACCGCGCATCATGCCTCGCGATGTTTCATGACAAGAATCCAAAAGGATTGCGACCTGCGGAATCTTTTGACGCTTGTTTTTACCCATACACTTTTCCCAATCAAAGAAGCTTAATAATGCTACTAAACGGAACCGTTTCTGACAAGCCGTGATAGCTTCTAACGGTTCGCAAA
>CAZSUM010000092.1:0-5427 GCA_964610015.1 uncultured Lentisphaeraceae bacterium | reverse complement strand
GGGAGGATGATTGCCTTGAGTGATATCAGATTGCCGATGATGGGAATTGTGGAGGAGATGGCGGGTACTTATCCGGAACGAGTCTTTTTCGGCGACATCGATCTGGGGAATATTTAAAACGCGCCCTGGTGGCGTGTGTGGATGTTTCTGAGGATCATTATGTTCTGGAACCGCTGATTGTTCACTGGCAAGAACGCTTGAAAACGTGTATTCTATTGACATTTCTGCCCCGGAAGAGTGTTATGAAAATGGCCAAAACCATTAAGTATGCCTATCCGCATACCGCGGCTCGCGAAGGGTCTGATAACGAATCGGAAGGCCGCACCGCACTGATTGATGCGATCCTCTCGGATATCGGTGTGGCTGAAGTCCTTTTGACCGATCCAATGGCGAATGCGGTTTGCGAAACGTCCTGTAACGCACGGCGACTGCGAACCCCTGTCTGCCATATTGTCGCCGGCGCGAACGGATCCGGAAAATCCACGTTCGCGTTGTATTTTTTGCCACGCTACGCGCAGTGTCTGGAGTTTGTCAACCCGGACCTGATCGCACTGGGCCTCTCCCCTTTTGATGCGACACGCGCTGCTGTCAAGGCGGGGCGACTCGTTTTGGAGCGTATCGCCTCGCTGTCGGCAGAGAAAAGAGATTTCGGGTTTGAGTCCACACTTGCCGGACTAGGTTATATGGAACTGCTGAAAAGTCTGCGTTCAACCGGTTACCGCTTGTGCCTGTACTATCTTTGGACCCCCGGCTGCGATCTGCTCATCCCCCGCATCCGGCAGCGCGTTGCGGCGGGCGGACACGCGGTTCCTGATCAAGACGTGAGGCGGCGGTACGAACGGTCGCTGCAAAATCTCAGGGGCTATGCCGCCGTTATGGACAAAATTCGCATCTTCGACAATTCGGGAATGAAGCCTGTCTTGGTCTATGAAAAAAACGGTGAAGCCATCGTTTACGATGCGGCGCGCTTTGCCCAGATGAAAGAGGGAATTGTCCTATGACACCTGTGATGTCAGAAGAAACCCGGCTGGTCGTGCAGGCGATGGACGAGGCTACCTGGAAAGCGATTGAGGGCTACCGTCAGACCGGCAACCTCGTGCCCTGCTGGCGCGACGGTAAAGTGGTTTACCTCACCGTGGACGAAGCGCTTGCCAGCCGTTCCGACTATCATCAGCGCATCGGCAAACCGTCGCACAGCGGAGCTGTAAAAAACGCTCAACGCTGAACGCGCAACGTCCAATGCTCCTAATCGTAATTTTGCTCTTAATCTGTGTTGCCCCGTTTTCGTATGCAAGGTTAAGCCCGCCGTGCGGCAAATCCGCGAAAAAACAGGGAGAGTACCTTTACCCACAGATTTCAAAGATCAACACAGATTGGATTTAAATCTGCGTAATCTGCGGGCAGAAAAGGGAAGGTGAGGCGGATTTCGATTCGCAAAATCGCAGGGTAAAGTTCGCATTTCAGGAGCTTGTTGAAAGAGACGGATGGGAGTAAGATTTTCTTGCGTGGTATCAGATTGCCGATGACGGGGATTGTCGAAGTCAACACCGCTGCTTTCCAGTCTTTGCCAGCGGGCAATTTCCATGTAGAGTTAAACATATGAAATTGACAACTTTAATCGGCTCTCTGGCGATGCTCTCCGCAGTCGCGGGGTGTATCGTTTTTCGGAAAGACGCGGCACCGCAGAGCCTGAACATCGTCTTTATTGGCGACAGCATCACGTCCGGTTATTTAATGAAAGACCCAGTGCGGGATGCGCCGCCGGTTTATGCCGCGGCTTGGCTGAAGGGGCAGTCCGGCATCACGAATGTCCTGTTCCGAAACTGTGGTAAACCGGGCTATCGGACCGACCAGTTCCTACCCGATCGATTGAACAGCGCGTGGAGTGAGGTGAAACAAGCGGGCGAGTCGTTCCGGAATGTGCCGGGAACGCTGGTTTTTTCGGTTATGCTGGGGGCGAACGACTCGGCGGGGTATAACGACACGGGCATCCATCCACCTGAGCGTTTTAAAGCGGACCTGAACGCGCTTGTTAAGGCGCTGTGCGTCTCTTTTCCCAAGGCGATTATCGTGATTCATCACCCCACGGGATACACGAAAGCACCCGGAACCTACCCCGAAACCCTAGCCCTTTATAAGAGCGAAATCGATTCGCTCGTCGAGGAGATGGCGGTTACTCATCCGGGGCGAGTCTTTCTCGGCGACGTTGAGGCTTGGGCATTTTTTGACGGGAACAGGGAGACCCACTGGTTTAGGGAGATGCGGGAAAATGTACCGTATCACGTTCATCCCAATGAACGGGGCGCGGCTGTCATTGGCCAGTTGTGGGGCGAGGCCATTGCGCGGGCTCTCGCCCAGTAATCCGCGCCGTTAAAAAGAAAACGCCGTTCAGTCCACACACTTCTTTCGTAATTAAAGCAAAAAGGCGAAGACACAAATGAAAATAAAACAGACAAGGAGCCCACGATACGTCTGTTTTATGGCGGCGGTTGTGATCGCAGTGGGCGTCACCTATATGGCGGCTGCGGACGCGCTGGAAAAAGGGTTTGCGTCGCCGCCGGACTCGGCAAAGCCGCAAACGTGGTGGCATTGGGCAGACGGAAACATCAGCAGGGGTGGAATCACCGCTGAACTGGAGGCCATGAAACGCATCGGGCTGGGCGGGGCTCACATGTTCACCGTCGGCGGATATCCGCCTGTGCTCAATCCGAAAGTGCCCTGCCTTAGCCCCGCATGGCATGAAATGATCCGTCACACTTTGACGGAATGCAACCGTCTCGGGCTGGCGTTCACGGTGCAGAACTGCGCTGGCTGGAGCAACGCCGGTGGGCCGTGGATCACGCCCGACAAAGCGGTGCAGCATGTGGTCTGGTCCCCGCGAATGGTGTCCGGTGGCGAAACGGTCACATGGAAAGCCCCGCCCTCCTGGCCGGAGAGCGGCGACACTTATTATCGCGACATCGCGGTTCTGGCCTTTCCCACGCCCGACGTTTACAGGAACGCGTCGCCCCTGCCGACACCCAAAGTGACCTCCAATCTCGCAGGAATCGACACAAACGGGTTACATCGAGACGAAGCCGAAGCCGACCGACTGAGCATCATCGATCCGACGATTGTGGCCCCCGATAAAACGGGATGGGTCCAGTTCGAATTTCCCTCGCCGGTCACCTGCCGATCCGTGAAGCTCACGGGGGGGTGAAAGACTCGGAGGGCATTCCCGACGACTACGCCGCCGCTGTATGGGCCAGCGACGACGGGACGACGTTCCGAGAGACGTGGCCGTTTGCGTCAAATCTCCCTTGGTGGCGAACGTCGGGTACTGGGACAACTCTCGCTCTTCCGCAGACAACCGCGCGGTTCTTCCGGCTCGTTTGGAAAGGACCTGCCAAACTCCGGCTCCGCCGGGTCGTCTGGTCGTCTTTGCCCGCCATCCATTACTTGGATGGCAAGACCGGCGAAGCGCCCTGCGCCCTGTTGCCGGAACACCCTCTGCCCACCGAACCAGGCACGGCCGTGCCGACGGACGCAATCGTCGATCTGACTGATCAGCTCAACAGCGAAGGGGTGTTGAACTGGAAGGTCCCCGCCGGCTCGTGGACCCTGTTGCGCATCGGGCACCGAAATATCACTGGCAGATATGCAAGGAACGCTCCCGCCTCAAAAGAGGCAACCGGGCTCGAGTGCGATCCCTTCAACCGGGAAGCGGTCGCGTTTCATTTCGATCACTACGTGGGCACGATTCTAAAAGACGCCGAAACCGTGGGCGGAAAAGCGATGGCTGGTGTGTTGATGGACAGCTGGGAAACGCACATGCCGAACGGGTCGCCCGTTTTTCGCGAAGCGTTCCGGCAACGGCGCGGATACGACGTCTTCTCCTACTTGCCGACGTTCGCGGGCTTCATCGTTGGGAACAGGGACGCTACCGATCGCTTCCTGCGGGATGTGCGGCAGACGGCGAACGAACTGATTGCAGAACATTTCTATGGCGAGATGGCGGCTCAGTCCCGCAAACATGGGTTGACCCTGTACGCCGAGGTCATCGCCATCGAAGCGGGCCTCCACGTTGATATTCCCATGACGGAGAACGGTGGCGATGGACCAGTCGACCATGGAAAATTCGCGGCCTCGTGCGCCCATCTCAACGACAGCGCCGTGGTCGCGACCGAAGCTTTCACAGGCATGGCGAACTGGAACGACTGTCCGGTTTCGCTCAAACAGCTGGGAGATCGTTTTTTCTGCGGAGGCATCAATCGCATCGTTTTTCACACGTACGCGCACAATCCGGATGTGACGAAGGTGTTCCCTGGCCCGGCTTTCTGGAAATATGGCACGCCGTTCAGCCGCGGACAAACTTGGTGGGAAATGGGGCAAGCCTGGATTACCTATCTTTCGCGCTGCCAGTTTCTGCTGCAGTACGGACACGCGGCCGCCGACGCGCTCTGCTTCTGCGGCGAGGACCCCGCCTCGGGAAAAGGATTCATTCCAAACAAAAACATTCCCGCGTTGCCCCAAGGGTTTGACTGGGATTTGCTTCCGTCCGAAGCGCTGGCCAACCGTTTGTCGATCAAGGACGGACGGCTTATAACCCGCGGAGGTACGTCCTATGCCCTGTTGGTGCTCCCCGACTCGGATCGGATGACGCCCGAGAGCGCCGCGAAAATCCGCAAACTGGTCAAAGCCGGAGCAACGGTGCTGGGGCAAAAGCCGCTGCGAAGCCCAAGCCTGAGCGGTTATCCGACCTGCGACGAAAAGGTTCGTTCAATCGGCGATGAGGTTTGGGGAAATTGCGACGGCAAGACCGTCACTCAGCACGCGTTCGGAAAAGGACGCGTATTTTGCGGACTGACGCTCAAAGAGACGTTCGATGCCATGGGGCTGTTACCCGATTTCTCCTATACCTGCGTCGGCGCTCAAGCGAACATCCGCTTCATTCACCGTCGTAGCGATGATGGCACCGACATCTACTTTCTATCTAACCAAAGCCCCGGCCCCTCGGATATCGTGGCGTCGTTTCGCGTCACAGGCAAACAGCCGGAACTTTGGGATGCGGTCACGGGACATATCGCAGACGTGGCTACATTTCGGCAGGAGGGCGGGAAGACGCAGCTTCCGCTACACCTTGAGAATTCCGGCTCAATTTTTGTGGTCTTTCGCAACGTGATCGCAGCCGACACCGCCAGGGTCGCAAAGAGCAGCGTGGCGGTTTTCAGGGAGGCGCTGGCGGTGAAGGGGCCTTGGACTGTGGTGTTTACGCCGGGTTGGGGCGCGCCGGAGTCGATGACCTTCGCAGCCTTGGAGGACTGGAGCAAGCGGCCCGAGGATGGCATCAAGTATTATTCCGGTACAGCGGTATACCGCACGGCGGTCGACTGGGAGGGTGCCGCTGGGGGCGAGGGTGAGGTCCGACTTGATCTCGGAGACGTGGCG
>CAZSUM010000091.1:0-9622 GCA_964610015.1 uncultured Lentisphaeraceae bacterium | reverse complement strand
ATTTCGTGAATAATTTGACGCAGCGTTATCCACTGTGGTCTCTCTCCCGCTATTATGGATATGTGCGTGCACCAGAGATCTTTGCCCGTTTGGGGTGGGGCTGGGCATTGTCCGGACAGACCGGTGCGGCGCTTGCCGGTGTCAAACGGGCCATAAATTTGCTGCCGACGGATCAACAGGTAAACGCATTGCAGAGCATGGCCGCCATTTATGCCTTGGCTGACGATCGCAATAAAACGGAGGCTGTTTATCAGGACATCATCAATAGTGACCCCAACAACCGCTCTGCGATGTTGGGTCTAGCACGGTTGGCGGTGCAGGATGGTGCGCTGGAGAAGGCGCGACTCTGGCTTGAGAAAGCGGCGAAGTCTGATGATAAACGCGGCTCGCTGGGTGTGGAGTGGGCGGTGATCCATCTGATGAATAACGATGTTGATCGGGCCCGCCTAGCATTACAGGAGGTGACGGATCTGCAACCCAAGAACCTGCAGGCATGGGCGATGTTGGCAATGGTGCAGATTCAGCAGGAAGAGGATGCGGAAGTCGAAAAAGTCCTTCTGCCCAAAATGGAGGCGATTGCCGGAACTCCAGACAACTACTTTGTTCAAATCATGCGTGCTCAGATCGCGATGCGAAAGGGCAAAAGTTTTCAGCGGGTTGCACGAGAGGGCTTTATTCGAGCAAGTATGTTGCGTCCGGACATCCCTGGCGTTAAAGATATGATCTTGCAGTTGGATATTGCCATGAATGATCAGGAAGCGGCTGAGTTGCATGCACGTCAGGTGTTGCGAGTCAATCGGCATCATGCGCTTGCCAACTATGTGATGGGATCCTTGCGCCTCCAAGAGGGTGCGTATGGTGAAGCAGAAGATTTTCTGCGACGGAGTGTTGCCAAGAAGCCGAGTGCTGCAGCGTTAAATGATCTCGCGGAAGTCTTGCGAAGAATCCGGCTGTTTGACGATGCTGAAACGCAGATCCGTGCTGCGCTTAAGTTGAACCCTGAATTGTATGTGGCATGGGAAACATTGGCGGTTATATTGCTTGATGCTGGCAAGGATCTAAAAGAAGCAGAGGCGGCAATCAATCAAGCCATTGCCTTGAATAAAGATGATCAGCGCGTGCTGATCACGCAGGCTCGTATTCTTTTAAAGAAGGGCGAAATTGAACGCGCACGCCAACTCATTCACCAACTCCAGAAACGTCAGGGCGAGTTTTCTAAATTTGACCACGCGGTTCTTGATCGCTTAGCTGGTGAAGCGTCCGCACAGAAAAAACGTTAAAAGTCTACCTCGTGAAGAGGAGAGAGCGACGCGGTGGCGGGCATGCTTATCGCGTATAGACAAACAGTGCGAGAGACCTGTTCTCGGCAACCTTTGTTACTGGGTGCGGTTTCTTTTCTAATTGGCATCGCATGGGGGTATCGTGCTGGTTTGTGGGTGCTGGCTGTTGTGGGCGTGTTTCTTTGCGGCTGTTTCATCTGGTGGTTGTCTGTTGTGAGGTCTCACAGGCGCACGATGTTTTGTGTGGGCCTGCTCTTCTTTTTTGGCTGGTTCTTATCCGCAAGGGATGTTGCGGGACGTAGCCACGAAGCCGAAAAGTTTCTGGAGTTTGTCACACGGCGCAGCTATGTATGTCGTGTCGGTTCGGATGTACAGATAAAGCCGTTGCGAGGGAAGGCTGCGCAATATCGCTTTTCTGGAGAATCATTTCAATCCGCCGATGGCAGAGCGAGGGCTCACTTTCTCCCGGTTGATGTGACGTGGTATGGCGCGAAAGAGTGTGAGGGCGTGTTTGTTCCACATGCGGGTGAAGTCTGGCGTTTGTCCGGCAAAGCATCTCTGGTGCAGGGACGTGATGGTCTAACGCGTTTGCGACTGAATACAGGCGAAAGTCGGTCGGAACGACTGGTGGCCGCTGATTCTTCTTCTTGGCTTGCCCGTGTGTCTCATGCGCGTCGTCTGGCGACGGCCCGTGTTGCTTTGGGTATTGAATCATGGGGGGATGTGCCTGCTTTGAATCAGGCCATTTTGCTGGGGCATCGTCAAACGTTATCACCGGCACTGCGACGTATTTTTGTAAATTCAGGAACCATTCATGTCTTTGCTATTTCAGGCTTACACATTGTCCTTGTGGCTGCGGTTCTTTCACTGGTGATCTCGACCCTGGGTGTGCCACGCCCTTATTGGGTTATCGCGTTGGCACCACCCCTGATTTTTTATACAGTCATAACGGGTGCACGCCCCAGCGCGGTTCGCGCTTGTTTGATGACGCTTCTTTACTTTACGGGGCCGCTTTTTAGTCGTAAACCAAGTGGTGTCGCTGCGCTGGCAGGAACGGTTTTGTTGGTTTACGGGGCACAACCTTGGTTGCTTTACGATGTTGGTTGTACGTTGTCTTTTGTTGTCATGGCTGGTCTCATTACCCTCTGTCCTCCTTTTTGTCAGATTGGCCAGCGCTTCTCACATTGTGATGTCTTCACACAGCGGGCGGTACTGTTTGAGGCTGCTGGAAGCATGTATCGGGCAAAAGGCTTGAAGATGGCAGGGACACTCTTGCGCGGGTTGACAGATGCTTTGGCTGTGTCAGTGGCAGCTTGGCTTTCATCAATTCCGTTGACGGCTCACTATTTTGGAAGAGTTACGCCGGGCGGCGTTTTTGCCAATTTGATTATCGGCCCGTGTGCCTTCGTCATTGTTGTAGCGGGATGTTTAGGTATGATCGCAAGCTTGGTGAGTGATTGGGTGGCTAGCTGTTTCAATCATGCGGCGGGTTTGTTTACGCAAATGATGGTGGTAACGGCACGCTGGGTTTCAACTATTCCAGGAGCGAATTTACGCGTTACCAAGTGGCCTGTCTGGTTGGTGTGGCTTTGGTTCGGACTGCTTCTGCTCTTATCTCTGTGGCTACACACACGGCGCAAGGAACAGGGGCAGGGGCTTGCCTGGCTGAAAAAAAACGATCCCGAACACTGAGTTATTTGTTGCGGTAGAGTTCTGTCAGCGTTTCAAAGTGAGCGGTACGCGGAAACATATCGAATAACTTGAAGCGTGTGAGGTGATAGCCGCCAGCCAGAAAATGTGCAAGATCACGTGTCAGCGTGGCGGGGTCGCAGGAAACATAGAGAAGACGACGACAGCCGCTCTTGATCAAAGCTTGAGTTACTTCTGGTGCAAGACCGTCACGGGGTGGGTCAACAAGACAGGTCGTGTGATCAGGTTGGTTGATCCAAGGCTGCAGCGTCGTTGTTGCCCGTCCAAGTGTCTGGCAGTGAAAGGTTGCCGTTAGTCCCAGTTGCGCTGCATTCTGTTTTGCGTAGGCGACTGCCCGACGACCGGATTCAAGGCCAATCAGTCGTGTGGCACCCGCTTTCAAACATGCAAATCCTAAGATGCCGATACCGCAGTAAAGTTCAAGTAGCTCGGCGGCTGTCGCGTCCTGCGCAAACCACTCTGCAACGTCGTGTACCAGTTGATTCCCAACGAGGGGATTGACTTGATAGAAGCCATCAAAGGGAACTTGCACATTTCCTACAGGGGACTGTTCGGTTAGTGTGTTATCTGTGTCAGATAGAGGGGGAGGTTCAGCGTTGATCCAATAACGCACCCCCTCTACAGCTGTGTGACGCAAGGTTAGATTCAGACCATTTCGCAGGGGCTGTTGGAGGCTTTGATCTTCACGAATCTCTTTCAGAGTATCGTTAATCGCTTCGCAAGCGAGGGGGCAAGCTGGCAAATCAAGAAGGGTGTGTGACGGTTCACGTCGATATCCCATTCGCATCCCGCTCGCGGTTTGTTGAATATGTAGTACGATTTTATTGCGGTAATGCAACGCTTTAGGAGAGGGAAACGGTGCAAGGATAAGGGGGGCATGCTGATGTGGTAGACGCGTGATAAATGAGATCAATTGAGCGTGCTTGGCCGCAACTTCGCGAGGATAGGCGAGATGATCATAGACACAACCGGGAACCTGTTCTAAGCGTCCGCTGGTAGGGTCTAGTACACGACAACAGGGGGTTATACGGTCAGGTGATGGCGTTAAAACGGCGAGAAGCTCAGCGCGTGCAAAGCGTTTTTTTATCTGTGTCACGCGAACTTCAGCCTGTTCTCCGGGGATCGCGCCTGGAATAAAACACACACAGCCATTGATGCGTGCGATGCCCTCTCCGCCATATGCGAAAGAGGTGATCTCACAGGTGAGTGTTTCACCTAGGGTCATAGGGCCAATTCACCATAGAGCGTTTGTGGTGCAGCGCGGACAATGTGGACACGAACAAGTGATCCAGCACGGAGAGTGGGTATAGGATCAAAAACGACGATTTTATTGCCTGGTGTTCGGCCCGACCAACGTGCGGCATTACGCAAACTGGGTCCCTCTGTCAGAACCTCCTGAAGGGTTCCGACAAGCTGTTCGTTTATGGCTGTGCCACGTTGATCCTGATCTTCAAGTAGAATTTGATTCCGTCTCATTTTTTCTTCATCTGAGACATCATCCGTCATCTCTGCTGCGGGTGTGCCCGGACGAGAGGAATATTTAAAGATAAACGCATTATCGAAACCCGCGATCTGCATCACCGAGCGCGTGGCCTCAAAATCTTCCTCACTTTCTCCTGGAAAGCCCACAATGACATCGCTTGTCAGGGCAAAGTCAGGCATGGCTGTGCGGAGGCGTTGAACAGCTTCCAGATAATTCTCGCGTGTGTAGCCGCGACGCATGAGTTTCAAGATTCGGTTTGAACCGGATTGCACGGGCAGATGCAGGTGGTGGCAGATCTGAGGGGTACTCGTGATGACGCGAACAAGTTCATCAGTGACTCCTGAGGGATGTCCAGAAGTAAAGCGGATGCGACAAAGGTCGGGTATAGCGGCAACAGCTTCTAAGAGACGTGTAAAGGGTTCTCGAAAGCCCTTTGGGGAGGGGGCGTCGTCCTCAAACCAGACCGCATTTGTGCGACCATAATTCATGACACTTTGCCCTAGAAGGGTAATTTCGCGGACACCGGAGTTAATGAGCGCACGCACTTCAGCAAGAATCTCACGCCCAGGGCGGCTATACTCAGGACCGCGTACATCTGGGACAATGCAGTAGCTGCATCGCCGATTGCAGCCGAGCAGGATCGTTACAAAAGCAGTAAAACCGGCGTTGTGGTGAGCATCTATGACATCAGGCACCTCTCCCGGATCGGAACTTTCAAGAATGCCATGTTCGCCAGCCAGCACGCGCTCCACCAGATGCGGAATCGCACCGGATCGACGTGTGCCAACAGCAAAGTCGAGATGTCGGACACGTTTGAAAATGTCATTGCCCAAGCGTTGTGCCATACACCCCATGCACCCCACAATGCGATCTGGCCGTTCGTGTTTGGTTGCACACAAGAGTCCCAGTTTCCCGAGTGCTTTATCCTCTGCTTTGCCACGCACACTGCACGTGTTAACAATAATAAGATCCGCATCCGACTCTTGATCGACGGGTTGATGTCCGGCAGCTTTTAAAATTGCAGTGACTGCCTCGGAGTCACGTACATTCATTTGGCAACCGTAGGTGTGAAGATGAAAACGCATGATGGCCTCAGGGCTTAGGATTAGGCGTGGCTTCCGAAATATCGGAAAGGCCATCGGTAATCCTTTCGATGATGTTCACGTATGTCCAGTTTGGATTTTCGAGTGAATCGAAAACTTTAAATTCAAGTAACAGGCGAGAAAAGGGGAGCGTGACCAAACGCACAATTCGTCCGGCGATCGTTTTTTGTCGAAAAATACTCACACGCACCGTGAAGTCAAGTTTGTCTGTATTCATGTTATAGGTGCCGTGACCTTTTAGACTGAAAAGATCACCTTCAATCAGTAAGTTGTCGGTAGCGAGGATACCCTTTTCAATGGTGAAATCCATAGAACCTGTAGATTGATTAACCAGAGAGGACACGCCTGGGATATTTCGCGAAAGATAGCCAGTCAGACCGGCAAATAGCTTCATCCGGTTAATGACGCCTTTTTTGATATCCACATGACCTTTCCCGCCGAGGCTTGCCATGGTGTTGCCATAGGTGGTGCCATCCAGCTGGATTTTTCCTGAAACCAATCCTGCCCGTTCATTGGTGACATTAAAAGCTTCTGAAATATCGGAAAGTTCAACATCGTCGAGGAGGATTTGCGTGTTGAAAATCGTAGCGGTCGCGGCATAGTTGGGAAACGAGAAGGTGACTTCTCCTGCAAGCTTGCCACCGCTAGCGGAATGTCCAGTTACATTTCTGAAATACGCTTGGTGTCCCTGCATCTGAAAATCACTGGTCATCGCATTGACAGAAAAGTTGAGAATGGTTCCACCATCAAGCGCTATTGTTCCTGACAGATCGTTAGTGACATGGCTTTTATCTAATGAAAGTGCAACGACGCCATTAACTGCGAGATGGGGCGGTACTTTGCAACGAATGGTGTTTAATTCGCCATGATTGAGTACATTGATGATAGACACAAAAGGATCTATGGCCATGGTTGTCGTGGCTTTGATATCCAGACCCTCAGTCTCCTCACGATAGGTGAGGGCCCCTGAAATGGGTTCATCATTCTGGGTTCGTGCATCGAGTGGATCAATGACAACGGTTGTAAAAATGTTGGTTCCGTAAATCCCCAGCGTTCCTTTTGCGTAGGAGAGGGGAACATGACGGTAGGCGCAGGGGCCTACATCAAGATCAAGACGCATGGAAAAGTCTGTGGTTGCAATATCGACATCAAATGAGTAACTGGCTTTAACCGGTTTTGAAAGATCGGAGAAGCATTCAATCTGTTCAATGGCTCCACGTGCCTTCAAGATATGAAAGAGTGGCAGTAAGTTTTCAGGGAGCGCCTCTCCTTTTACCGAACCTGCGACACTGCCCTTTGTCATGTCCAGTATGACGTTACCCTCAATAGACATATCGTGGGTTGTCTTTGGCCACTTAATCAAAATATCACGGACGGCAATTTGTGTCGGATTAACATCCACTTGAGCTGAAAACTGTTGAGCTTTGATGCCAAGAATATCGACTTGATTGAGGGTCAGGGGAAAAGGAGCCAAGTCAGGGAGTTCGGGCATTGAAAGGGGGTGATCGTTGTTTTTAGAAGGGAGTGCGGGCATCGAAAGATTTGTGATGTTGACACTGCGAATTCTTTGGGTCAATGGCGTTTGTGGCCATAGCGTAAGGTCCAGCGTAATCTCGTCTGCGGCCAACAGGGGACCGCCTGTGTATCGTTTGGGAAGCGCTTTGACATGTTGAAGGCAAATCCCATGGTCCAGACTGAACTTCATACGACCAATCCGAATGTAGAGATCATCCGAAGAGAGCGCATCTTCAAGCTGATGTAATACAGGGGCAGGGAAGTCACGTCCGACCAGATATAACAGTAGAACCAGCGTTAAAGCGACGATTAACGCACTCCAGAAAAGAGCTTTTAAAATTCTGCCCGTGATTTTAAGTAAATTCCACATTCGTTTTAGACATACCTACCCTGCCAGATCCATAAGAGTTAAGCATACCTGACCCTTACTTCTTGGGCAACATGAAAGCAAGATTAGCTAGAAACGAGAAAGTTACGTTATGGTTCTTGAACACCCGGTGACTGACAACCAAGAAACTAGCCTGGTTTTGTTTTACCTCTGATTTACGGGGGCGTGGGTAACGACGGTAAGGCATAATAGGCGCACTCTGCCAAGAAGAACTCGCATAAGTTGATTTTGGTGTAATCATAATGACAGATTGCTTGTAGGATCAAGTCTCTGCCTGAGGGCCCTCCCCCTCCCAGTGCAGCGATCGTTGTTGCCGAAAGAGGAGCCGTCACGCTTGAACGTTCATACCCCTTACGGTTTCCGAGAATCTTCTTGTTGCCAGAAGCGGCCACTCGCCCAGCATCACCTTGTGTCTTTTGCGGCTCCCAAGTATAGCCTGCACGCCAATTAGCATACGCAAAGGGAAGCGTGTTTTGGTTATCGAATCGGCGATAGGCATCAATGAATCGAGAAACTCTTTCCGCGTTATGGGTCAATCCGGTTCGGTAGTATGCACAAATACTTTCGTCTTTCTCCATTTCAGCGAGTTTGACGAGTGCCCCCTGTGCCCCCACATAAATCCAGAGTAGCCCGGGCTCAAGGTTTTTTAGGCGGGGAATATCTGCCGCATACCCTTCCGCACAAATCGCCAACCGAGTTTTACCCGTACCGCTTTGCTCTTCCGTACAGGCCTTTTGATAGCGATCTAACCACTCGTGTTCTCCTGTGACATCGTACATGGCCCGTAGGATAAAGAGGTAGTGTGCGGCAGCTCGGAAGGGGAGTCCGCGCTTGAAATCACCGCGGAACTGACCTTTGAAGGCGCCGTCGCATGGACATCGCCAGTCTGCTTTGTCCAGCACATGAGCCACCTCTCGCATTTTATCTACGATTTGCTTCATCTCAGGTTTTTCTGCCAGACCACTCTTGACATACGTGTGCAAGCCATAAAACCAAGGCAAGGTTTGGTCTTCGGAGCCCAGCGGATAATGACATCTTCCATCCGTTCCAACCCCCCTTGCGATAAACCCAGGAACATCGGAAACGGAGGCGCATGTCAGCAGCCCTTGCGCGAGGCGGTGTGCCTGCTCTTGGTCGGAAGGTGCACCACTTCGCCGAGCGCGTTCACAGACCGCAGGCAGATAAAGACCGGTGAACATGGGGCCGTTCTCGATCGGGCTCCACCAGCCGATGGCATTGGGTTTGCCTAGTTTGCAATCTTCGGGTGTCGGCAATTCTCCGACATAATCGCGCAGGATGCCTTCGGGACTGATGAAATGGCTCCACAGATTTGAGTGCGCTGATTCTATTGCACAAGCGACGAGTCCCTCGCGCACCATCTCACCGCTCGCTCGGAGGACCGTAGACCCCAATAAAAGCAAAAGTATGAGGAATGTCGCCCAAGGGGTGAATTCGTCTTTTTCTCTGTTAAAAAGGTTCATTGTAGCCAACACCTTTTGCATATTTTACTCATGTTACATTCAGTTTTGAACGTTCTTACAAGATCTGTAGGATAACAAGACGTTGACAGATTGAGAAAGCAAATAAATGGCACGTTCAGAAACGTGATTTCTCTTTTGCGCTACCGTTGAGGCTATGTTATATTTACTCCATTTAGCTCAACGAGTTAAGGGGGTTTCATGGATTGGCGCAATGAATTGGGTGGGATTTTGAACGGCAAGGCCCGTTCGACGCGTGCTGAAGAGGAAAACGCGGGTTTTGAAGCCTTTCTCGATTCGGTTGCGATGAAAGCCCTTACTGAGGTCGCAGGAGAGTTGAGCACGTGTCATGGTCGGGATGCGCAGGTGCGGCGAGCGCCAGCCTCCGCGACATTAAGCGTGCGTGCAGGAGACGTTGAGGAGATTACTTTTCGGGTAATGAAACATTTTGTTCCCAATGGTATTCTGCCTCGTGCTGAAGTTCGGTTGAACCGGGGTCAACGTTTGGTGAAATATGACAGCATGTTTCGCGATGACCCCCAAACGTATTCAATTTCAGAGATTACAAAAGATGAAATTATTGCTTGTTTTCTGAAGTATTATCGCATGGTAATGGATCGCGGAGCTTCGTGTGGCCCCACAGAGTAGGCAAGGGTTAGGTTATT
>CAZSUM010000090.1:0-9682 GCA_964610015.1 uncultured Lentisphaeraceae bacterium | reverse complement strand
CTGAATCATTTATCGCCTCGCTTCTCGATAAGATCTCACTTGATGGAATGGGCAACATGGCGTTGGCCTACAGCATGGATGCCATCAAATATCTGGTCTCTCTGGTCGGTTGGCTCGTTGTTCCGGTGTACTTGATCTACTTCCTGACAGCAAAACCCTTCTCAGGCAAGAGTGTAGAGAATTTTCTGCCGTTTCTAAAGCCTGAGACACGACAGGATGTCTCCTATCTCATTGACGAATTTTTCACCATTATTGTGGCTTTCTTTCGGGGACAAGTAACGGTTGCTTTTATTCAGGGGATTCTCTTTGGTTTGGGATTTTGGCTTGTCGGACTTCCTTATGGTCTCCTCATCGGGCTGACCCTCGGATGTTTCAACCTCGTGCCCTATCTCGGCAACGTTATCGGTTTAGCCGTGACCTTGCCCATGGCCTTCTTTGGTGTGGGCGGCAGTGGCGTACGCCTCGGACTCGTACTCGCCGTATTTTGCGTCGTGCAGTTTGTGGATGGATACTTTATCACGCCTCGTATTCAGGGGAAAAAAACAGGGCTGAATGATGTTGCCATCATTTTTTCCCTGCTCTTCTGGGGGGTAGTTTTTAAAGGAATGCTCGGTGTCTTACTCGCCATCCCTCTGAGCGCGTTTATTGTGGTCTTTTGGCGTCTGCTCAAGAACAAATATATTAGGGAACTGATCTGACACCGTATCGGTAAACAAATCTGTCATGCCCAAACCACTTTTAGAAGTCGTAAATCTTTCGATCACCTTCCACCAGGAATCGGGTGTGACAACACCCGTACGCTCGGTTTCCTTAACGATCAAACAAGGCGAGCGCGTTGCTGTTGTCGGAGAAAGCGGATGCGGCAAGAGTTTGACCGCGCTCGCGCTGACTCAGCTCTCGCCCACGGATCGCGCTCTTCTTGAGGGACAGATCTGGTTTGACGGAACAGAAATGTTATCTCTGGATCCAGCAACGTGCACCCGTATCCGTGGTAACGGAATTGCCTATGTCTTTCAGGATCCAACGGCCAGTCTCAACCCAGTGATGCGAGTGCAGGATCAAATTGCCGAATGCTTGCCCGGTATGGGACGCAAGCAACGTCACGCGCGTATCATCGAACTCTTAACCCAAACAGGATTGCCCGATCCGGTCCGCGCGGCAAAAGCCTATCCTTGTGAACTCAGCGGCGGTCAGCTGCAACGTATCATGTTGGCCATGGCCCTAGCCTCAAAACCGAAATTACTGATCGCCGATGAACCGACCACAGCACTCGATGTCACCACGCAGCGTCAGGTATTGGATCTGATTGACACCCTTGCCACGACCTATGACATGGCGGTCTTGCTGATCACACACAATCTCGGAATCGTAGCGGGTCGTATGTCGCGTATGTATGTCATGTACGCCGGTCAAATTGTTGAAACCGGCGCGGTTGCTGATGTACTGGCCATGCCATATCATCCTTACACACGCGGCCTGTTAGGTGCAGTCCCCCTGCTTGATACCCCGCGCGACAAACCGTTACAAGACATCCCTGGCACGGTACCCTCCCCGAACGCTTGGCCACAGGGGTGCGCCTTTGCGCCCCGCTGTGCTGACGCACGTTCCTGCTGTACCCTGACCCCACCACCTGATCGGGAACAACCCCAAAGACGCTGCCGGTGCTGGCTGGAGAAGTTCTCATGTTGTTAAGTGTTCAGGATTTACAGGTAACCTATCGCACTCCTGGTCAGAAACCAGTTGCGGCTGTGCGCGGTGTTTCGTTTGACATTAACGCAGGTGAATCCTTCGGCATTGTCGGCGAAAGCGGCTGTGGTAAATCTTCACTGGCCCGGGCGATCATCGGGTTGCATCCAGTAAGTTCGGGTACCTTACGCTATGAGGACACACCGCTAAATCCACAGGACAAGGCAAAAAGCCTTTTGTTCCGCGGTGCGGTTCAGATGGTCTTTCAAGATGCAGTCGGTTCTCTCAATCCTCGCATGACCGTGCAACAAACGCTGGCAGAGGTGCTCGGCGTACATGAACAGCTTTCTGCTCCACAAATCGTCTTACGTATCAGCGAGTTGTTAGACCGTGTCGGCTTACCGGAAACCATACTGGATGCCTATCCACGCGAAATGAGCGGGGGGCAATGTCAACGAGTCAGCTTGGCACGGTGTCTCGCGTGTAATCCGCGTCTGATTATTGCGGACGAACCCGTTAGCGCGCTGGACGTCTCAGTTCAGGCCCGAATACTCAATCTCCTGCGAAGACTGCAACGCGAGTTAAACCTAGCCGTTCTCTTAATTTCGCACGATCTGGCAGTTGTGCGAAACATTTGCGACCGCGTGGCAGTGATGCAAAATGGCGTTTTTGTGGAGAAAGGCCTCGCCGAACAAGTGCTCAATACACCCCAGCACCCCTATACGCGAGAGTTACTCGCCGCAGTGCCCGATATCGGACGTGCCCTGCGACGACTCCCTTCCGTCACGCAACCGCCAGCTCTCCGTAATCCAACACACCACGATTAAATGCTTCTTTTGTTTTTTAACGCCCAAGAAAAGACTCCCTCCTATGGACGATATTCCTCTGAAGCGCCCTCCCGTCATATTGGGGTCCGCCTCACCCCGACGCAAAAAAATCATGGCCGCACTCGGCATCCCCTTTTCTGTCTCAATCGTTGAAACCGAAGAGATTCATGATGCGACAGACCCGATTCACACGGTTACCTTCAACGCGCAAACAAAATATCGCGCGTGTCGTGATAAACACCCAGAGTCCATACTCATCACGGCAGATACGCTGGTATGGTTTGACGGACGTCTCATCGGCAAGCCCTCCACCTTTAACGAAGCAGCCGATTTTTTACGCGCCTTTTCAGGACACACGCAGATTGTCTATACGGGCGTGGTACTCGGGTGGCCTTCGCGTGAACCTGAGGTACGTGTCGCAGCGTCGTCGGTACGCTTCAAAAGGCTTTCCGAAACGTGTATCGCTCATTATCTTGAAAAGACTCGGCCCTTTGACCGCGCAGGAGCATATGACATCGATGAAAACGGAGAGCTACTCATCGAAAGCATTTGCGGCTCTTACACCAATGTGATGGGGCTACCACAAGCACTCGTGCGCGATTGGTTGTGCGCACATGATGTCAAGTAAGGGCAATCGCTTCAATCTCTACGCGTGCGCATTTGGGCAGTCGTGCAACCTGCACCGTTGCACGTGCCGGAGTGTGGTCACCGAACATCTGACCATACACTTGATTCACCGCTGGGAAATCACCTAGATCGGTTAGAAACATTGTAGTTTTCACGACTTTGTCCAATCCGGAGCCGGCTTCCTGCAAAACAGCGCGCAGGTTCAACAGAATCTGCATGGTCTGCTCCGCAGCCCCCACCACCTCAATATTTCCAGACGCAGGATTGATCGCAATCTGGCCTGAACAATAAATCATCCCGTTGGCTTCAATGGCCTGTGCATAGGGGCCAATAGCCTGTGGCGCTGCATCGGTATTAATGATCTTCATCGCGTTTCTTCTCCTAATGCAGGCAGAGCCCGCAACCCTCACCCCAACCCTCTCTCAGAGGGCGAGGGAGATGGCAACAACGTGTTTTTTATCGCTGTTCATCGGACGTCAGGCACTCATCATCAGGGGGCCGTCACCCCTAGACGCAAGACCGGCAGAATCTCCTGACGTAGCGTCGTATCCAGATCAAAAAGTACGAATCCCGGACATCCAGCGCGACGCACGGTCTGGATCTGATCAATCACCTGCGCGGCATCCAGTCGACTCTCTGCCGCAGTCACACCAATCCCCGGTAAAACTTTCAAAGCCTGTCGCCTCACTCGCGTCTGTTGAGACAACCACTCATTGAAACGCACCATATCTTCAGTGTAATTCATGGGTGCCACATAATCAACCAATCCAATGTTAATCCACGACTCCCAATCCTGTCCAACGGCATCTAAACAGGAAGGGTATTTACCATAGACTGCGGCTGTCAGAATCTTACCTGGCGCATCGCGTCGCATCACACGGCGTGACACCTGTACAAAATCAGAAACACGTTCTGCACGCCAGTTAATGAAAGACGCACGCAACGGGCCACTTTTGACATCCTCAGGCCAGTCTGCCGCACGCCGATTGGTTGCCTTTTCAAAGCGGACCTTGACTGTAGGCCCGAGGCTTGAAACAAAATCTGGATAACGGACAAAATCCAGATGGACTCCATCTGTTTTGTAAGCCACCGAGAGTTCCCGAACAGCATTGACCAAATACGTTTGAACCTCAGGAACAGCCGGATCAAGCCAAGAACGTGGAGACCCATCTTGATTTGTCAACAGCCAGCCGCGTTTAGCAAAGATCGCAATTCGATCATCGGTTGCGCCTTCGGTTGTAAAGCAGAGAATCCACGCATGCACCCTGAGGCCCAACGGACGTGCAGCAGTAAGACAGGCAGCGAGCTGGTCGCCTTGTTCATCGAACACATGTGATCTGGGCAAAACCTTACTCGCATAGTGTGCGAACCCAGCTCCGGCAACATTAACATAGAGATCTGTAATCCCAGCATCTTTCAACAGACGGCAGGTTCGTTTCCAGTCACCAGGGTACAACCCCATCCCCGAGTGTTCCCACACAGCGCGTATTTCGCCTTTACGTGTCACCTGAGCCGCACCATACGCTTCATACATCCGGGAACGGAGATCCTGTGCTGCGACCCAAGCATCAAACCCCCTACCTGCTTGCAGTAATGCCGTAGTTTGGGCTTCACTGCGCAAGGCCCCCTGTGCAGCAGCCACGGCCCGGCGCTGACGAACAGGATCGGTGATCGTACTGGCACGCGCCACCAACGCTGCGGCACCATTATTAGCATGCCCGACACTACGGGCCTGTTGCAAAACACATGTCGCCGCCGGATTCCAGAGTGTCGGATCATGCGCAGCCGCGAGAGCCAACAGCAACCGTCCTTTCGCGTCAGCATCGCCATCCGCCAAGAGCACATGGGTCATCCAATACCCAGCTGGCGAACAAAGCCATGCCGCCTCTTGCGTACGATGTCCTTCACGATCATACCACCAAGCCATGACTTGGGAACGGCCCGTTAGCGGTTGAACCAGAAAAAGGTTTTTCGAGGTCTGCAAAATATTTTCAGGGACACCTTTGGGGCTGAGCTCGGTAAACCGCATCGACGACCAGCGACCATCCGTAGAGCCTTTTTGATACCCAGCAGTCTGCACGCCCATCAGCGCTGCTAATTCGAGTGATGAGGAGTAACAGACAATCAGTTTACCGCCTCGTTTTGAAAAAGATGTGATCGCCGCCATCTGGCGTGCATCTGGCTGATCAAGATAGATCAGAACAGCGACTTTCGCACTTTCCAGCGCATGCGATAAATCACGGTCATCCGAGAGTGTTGTGGTTACCCCCGCTTCACGATACCAACGCTCTACATGGCGTGCCAGAGCCGCCACAAAACGACGCTCACTTGACGCGACCGAATCATACCCCTGAACCACTGCAACCGGAGCTGCCACGGCAACGGTTACGCTCGTCAAAAAACAAATTGCCCACGTCAACCGTCTGAACATCGACATCTCCCCTACTAAAAAAGTGAGCGGCTACTGCCGCTCTTCAAAACGAATTGCAGCTGAGCGTCCATGCGCATCAAGTCCTTCTACCTCCGCAAAAGTCTCAATTGACCTACAGGTTTCCTGCAAATCTTCCCGCGTGAATTCGACAAAACTGTGACGACGACGAAAATCATCGGCTGTCAAACCGTTGAACATGCGTGCCGCACCACCGGTTGGCAGCACATGACTCGGCCCCGCCACAAAGTCACCAGCGGCTTCCGGTGTCCAAGGACCAATAAAAACCGCACCTGCAGCCCGTACGTGATTGAGTTGCTGACGAGCATCGCGCGTCATAATTTCAAAATGCTCGGGTGCAAAACGATTGACAAGCTCCATGCCCTGTTTGAGATCAGGAACAATCACAAGCAAAATCCCGTTAGCAGCCAACACCCGCTCAATCATGGGTGCACGCGAAAGTGTTGAAATCTGCCAGTCCAGCTCATCACTGACCGCTTCAGCAAGCGTCTGCGAGTCTGTTACGAGCAGTGATTTCTCATGACCGCTCCCATGTTCAGCCTGCGACAACAAATCCGCTGCCACCCATGCGGGATCTGCTGAATCATCTGCTAAAATGGCAATCTCACTAGGGCCAGCGACTTGATCGATGGCCACATAGCCATAGACTTGGCGTTTAGCAGCTGTGACATAGGCATTGCCGGGACCAGCGATTTTCTGTACCGGTTTCACATGACGCGTCCCATAGGCCATCAATCCAATCGACTGGATACCGCCAACACGGTAGACCTCAGTAGCACCGGCTTTTTTAAGGGCATAGAGCAGCACAGGATTGACTTGTTTATCTCGACCACACGGGGTACAGGCCACAATTTCGCGCACGCCCGCCGCTTTAGCCAGTGTCACGGTCATAATTGCGGTTGAAGCTAAAGGAGCGGTGCCACCGGGAACATACACACCCACGCGATCCAGTGGAGAATAGCACTCGCCAGTGAATCCACCTTGAGGCGTCTCCATGTGCCAAGGCTCTCGCAACCCGGCCACAGCATATTTCCAGACCCGCTGATGCGCATCATTGACCGCACGTTTTACACGCGCGGGAACCCGTTTGACCGCCTCAGCGATTTCTTCATTCGACACCCGCATCTCGGTCACTTTTAACGAAGCACCATCCAAACGTTTTGCAGCGGCGAGCACGGCCGTATCACCACGTTTACGAATGTCCGCAAGAATCGTTACAGCCGTCGCTTCCGCCTCTTCTGAAAAGGCCGGTCGACTAAGAAAAGATGCAACCTCAGGTGAACGACGTTTTGTCGACCACCTTGTCAGCTTTGCCATCATCAGCGTTGTCCCCTATTTTACGCAGAGCCGCACTCTCTCAATGTCCGGCAGCTTTGGGCGGTTCAGTCAAATTCAAACCGAAGGTGGGTATTGGACGACCCAATTTATCAGACATGCGTTTGCTGATCATTATCAATGCGTTTTCGTAAGCAGTGACGCGTGCAACTTCTCGTTCAACCGCCTTTTCGTCCATCATTTTTTTGCTTTGCGACTCTTTTTGAAGCTCTTCCATCTGTTTTTCATTCTGTCGCTCTTCAAGACGTGCTTTTTTGGCATCGGCTTTTTCACGATTGTTAAAATCAGAGCCAATCTTCTTTACAGAACGCGGCTTAATGCGATTCGCTGGAAAAGAGACCGTGTTTTCCTTATTGGTCTCCCACTCTTTTCGACACTCAGCCACAGCACTCGCGTAGACAGCCGCCTCTGCACGTATGTCTTGAGTCAACGTTGCGTACTCTTCGCGATTCATGATCTCATAGCCCGTTTGACCACGCATGTCCGTGATCTGAACCAACCCGAACGTCTCGGCACAGAGTGCTCCAGTCGCAAGCAAAAGCACACTCCCTATCAGTGCTGATAAACGCAACATACCAACCTCCCTTATCATTCCGCATCACCACATAAGCGCATCAATCAAACTACTCGCTGTTTTCTCCGGGAACCCACTCCTCTGAAAAGCGAGGACGACGTGTCGGGGCCGATGTCGGTCGCGATTGCGGAGATACCTTCGCTTCACGTGGGGTAGATGCTACAGCCGCACGCGGGGATGAAACATGGCGACGCGGCTCAAATTTGGGTTCTACAGGACGAGTTGATGGCTCAGGACTCACGTCCGGCTTATTCTTTTTATCCTGCGAGAAATCAGAGGGGTGTGACGATGCCGCATCCTTTACATCACAAGGTTGAGGCGCATGATCATCAGAGACTGGGTGCTCACGCTCAGACTCGTGATGAACAGGGGGCTCAGTCTGCGGGTTAGCTCGATTGCGTGACGGCTTGGGAGGTAGTTTCGCCAACAGGGCATCCTCCTCTTTTAACACCGTACACTTCAACTCTTCACCGATATACTTCTCGATCGCGGGAATCGTGAAGGATTCATCCTCATCAGCAAAGGAGATCGCCGTGCCACTGGCACCCGCACGACCAGTACGCCCAATACGATGCACATAATCCTCGGGTTCGTATGGAAAATCAAAATTGACAACAAATCCAATGTCATCCACATGCAAGCCACGACCCGCCACATCAGTCGCCACGACAATCCGGATCTTCCCTTCACGAAAATCCTCCAATACCCGTAGACGCCGATTCTGGTTCACATCGCCACTGAGCATTTCACACTGAATATGGCGGCGCATCAGACTATCGGCAACATCCTCCGTAGTGCTTCGCCGATTGCAAAAGATCAGCATACGTGAGTCAGGGTACTGTTGAATCAGATTGTAGAGAACGGTAAACTTCTCGTCAGCGGTCACCACATAAACAATCTGTTTTACACTCTTCGTGGTCACCTGATCTGTATCTATCTCAATTTTGACAGGAGCTTCCATCCACTGCAACGCAAGGCGCATGACGTCTTCAGTGAGCGTCGCGCTGTAAAGCATGGTGCCGCGTTTCTCTTTTGGAGGCAGACGATTCACAATCGACCGGACATCAGGAATAAAGCCCATATCCAACATACGATCGGCTTCATCGATAACCAACGTATCAACTTGTGAAAGATCAATCACGCGTGTGCGCACAAAATCGAGTAGCCGTCCAGGTGTCGCAACCAGTAAATCCACCGGTGCTGACGAGACTTCACGCCGTTGCCGCTCATGATCCATACCACCATAGACGGCCAATGACCGTAACCGACAATACTTACCAAGCGCAGCGGCATCTTTACAGATTTGAATCACCAATTCACGTGTTGGAGCGATCACCAATGCACGCGGAGCTCCCCCTTTTTCATGACGTGCCTCAGGACTCTTAAGATAGCGTGTTAGAATCGCGACCAAAAAAGCTGCGGTCTTGCCCGTTCCCGTCTGCGCTCGCCCCGCCACATTCTTCCCTGCCAGGGCATGTTCCAGACTCAAGGCCTGAATGGGCGTACAGTACTGAAATCCAAGATCAGCGACAGCATGTAAAATCTCGCTCGGCAACTCAAAGTCTTGAAAACGCTTTTTATCCACAACCTCAGGTACGGGATAACTGGCAATCGACCAGTTGGCATGTTCAGCCAACCGAGCAGCCTGCTCGGCATCACCCGTGGCACCACCCGGACGACGCACCGAGGCATCTGTATTTAACCGTTCCTCACGATTCTGACCACGCCGAGGGGTCTTATTACGTGGCGGGCGTGCAACCGGTCGTGCCGTTGCAGATGTGGTTCGGTCCTGAGGCTGACCTGTTACAGTGCGTGTGCGCTCAGCAGGACGTTTACGTCCGTAGCGATTTTTTCTAGCACCTTCTTGGCCGTCATTGGACGAAGGCTTGTTGCGAGATGGCCGGCTACGTTCAGCCGACGCCGGACCGCTTGATTTACGTTCAGAAGGTGTTGGCGTGTGCGCGCGTGCGTCTTTTTTAGGTTTCCTGGCTTGGGGGGCATCTGCTTTTTTCGCGCGGGACTGTCCTAGCAGTTTGCCGGCAATTTTTTTTATAAGTCCAAGGGGCATCTTCAGCTACCTATGTAAAAATAAAATGCGGACGCCTAATATAGACGCCCGCACATACATGGAATGTGAAAAATCAAACGACTAACGCTTCGAGAACTGGAAGCGCTTGCGGGCAC
>CAZSUM010000089.1:0-9725 GCA_964610015.1 uncultured Lentisphaeraceae bacterium | reverse complement strand
CCGCTCGTGAACGTTCTCTCGCCAGTTTTTTGACTGAGTTCAACTCAGCACGCAATTTACTTGTCTCTTCAATCTTAGTGATGAGTTTAGCGGCTTCCGCTGGCTCCCGATGAAACATCTCCTCAATGACGCGTTTGATCTCAGCCACCAACTCAGAGCGAATCTCCTGATTTCCAAGCTTATTCTTGGTTTGAGATTCAAAAATCGGATCTTTAAGACGAATGGCAATAGCCCCAATGACACCCTCTCGAACATCATCGCCATCAAATTTTTTCTTACTGAACTCGTTTACCGCCTTAAGCAATCCCTCTTTGAAAGCCGAAAGGTGTGTGCCCCCATCGTTCGTAAACTGACCGTTGACAAAGGAATAGTAGTCTTCACTGAAACGATTGGTATGGGTAAAGACAAGTTCAAGAGTCTTGGACCGGAAGTGAAAGGGTTGATAAAGCTTCTCGAATTGGGCTTCGTCATGGATCAGATCCAAAAGTCCGTTCTCTGAGATGATCTTATTTCCATTAACCGCCAGTGTCAGGCCTGCATTTAGATAGGCATACATGCGCAACCGACGAAACACATGTTCCTCACGAAAACCATATTTTTTAAATATCTCTGAATCTGGAATAAATCGAACGTATGTTCCATTGCGCTGTGGTGTCGCACAACGTCCCCGATTTTGGGAGAGTAATTTACCGCGTTCGAAAATTGCCTCGGAAAATTCTCCTTCACGAAACGCACGAACCTCAAAGGCTGTGGATAGCGCATTGACGGCTTTAGTGCCTACCCCGTTCATGCCGACTGAGAACTGAAAGACATCGTCACTAAACTTGCCGCCAGTATTAATCTGCGAGACGCAATCAACCACTTTGCCGAGGGGGATACCACGCCCATAATCCCGTACTGTGACTTCGCCTGAATTGTATTCGAGGGCAATGTCGATACGCTTGCCGTAGCCCATAATAAACTCGTCCACGGCATTATCGATCACTTCTTTGAGCAGGATGTAAATACCATCCTCATATTGACTGCCATCACTCGTACGTCCAATGTACATACCGCTTCGTTTACGGATATGCTCGATCGCAGAGAGGGTTTGAATATGTTTATCGTCGTACGTGTTGGTTGACATGGGAAACGTGCAAAAGCGTCAGCTTAGGAAAATAAAAAAGATGCGGCATTTGAAACGCCGGGTGGCATCCAGCCGCCAACAGGAAAAACACGGAAAAATTATCGTTTCAACAACGCAACAGTTTACGTGCCGGAACCCGTTTTGTCGTTACGATCCTCTTTGCGAAGCACTTTGAGAATCACAACCGGTTCAATCGGGACGTTCTGATGACGCCCAGAAAACCCAGTGGCAACTTTTCCAATCTTATCGACGATATCCATTCCACTGATTACCCGACCAAAGACGCAATATCCCCAGCCTGAATCACTCTTTGATTTAAAATCCAGATGCGCTGTATTGTCGACCAGATTAATAAAAAACTGACTCGTCGCACTATCCACAACCGTTGTCCTTGCCATCGCCAACGTCCCGCGTTCATTATGCAATCCATTGTCAGCTTCGTTCTTAACGGGGGCACGTGTCTTTTTTTGGGTCATTTCACGTGAAAACCCACCACCTTGAATCATGAACCCATCAATGACGCGATGAAAAATGGTTCCTTCGTAAAACTTCTCGTCAACATACGCAAGCAGATTGCTCACTGTTGCTGGAGCTTTATCGGGATAAAGTTCCACCGTAAACTCACCATGCGTGGTCTCCATTACGATTTGCACGTTTTTTGACTCCTTTAATGCCACAACAGTCGGTGACGCTGCTTGATCTGCAGCAAGAACAGAGACCGCTAAGGCAATGAAAAAATTTGTGAATAAAAAATCCTTCATCCCAGTTCCCCCTTTAAAATCTGGCCCAAAGTATACCCTCTCCGACCATCTTTTTCCAGAGGAAAGTCACTATCGTCCTTGGGCTAAGCGTAGCGCGAGGCGTTCAGGTAAACCGGCACTCCGATTCTTCTCCATGGCAGCTTCCACATCATAGGCCACACGAACAAACTCTAACTCTTTCGTTTTGGCAGTAAATAAGACATAAGCACTGCGTGGATCTCCATCACGAGGTTGCCCTACACTGCCAACATTAACAAAGAATTTCTGACCAAAAGCGACCTTGATCTTACAGGGCTCAACGCGTATTACGTCACGTTGCTTTTCATAGATCATCGGGACATGCGTATGCCCATGAAAACAAAGCGCCGTCATTTGATAACTGAAGTTGGCCTCTGCTGCCAGCGTATCAAAGACATACCCCCAACGCTCAGGCATATCGAGCGTACTGTGTACCAGCGTAAATCCACCACACGCCTTCTGAAAAGGCAAGTCTCGTAACCATTTTCCATCATCTTCAGTTAAATGGCGACGCGTCCACGCGATCACGCTTGCGGCTAAGGGCTGAAAATCATCCAGACTCTCTTCATGTGAACAGTAGTGATCGTGATTTCCACGTACCGTCACGCACCCGAGATCACGAATAACCTGAATGCACTCTGAGGGGCAAGCATTGTATCCGACAACATCACCGACGCAAACGAAATCAGTTGCACCACGACCGCGCGCATCTTCAATAACAGCGTTCAACGCATCAAGATTCGCGTGAATATCACCTAAAATAGCGTATTTTCGTTCCATAACCGTATTATTTTTAGGTAATCTTCATAGCGGCAGCAGCGAGTGGCAAATCTTCAGCCGTCGTAATTTTAATATTGGGGTAACGCCACTCAACCAACCGGACAGGTTCCCCCAGCAACTCTACTGCACTGGCTTCATCAGTCACAACAACTTTTTGATCGTCAACCGCTTGATAGGCTCGCGTGAGCAAACTTGCATTAAATGCCTGTGGCGTCTGCACGGCCCACAACTTTGAACGATCAACGGTGTGATCAACTGTTGATCCTCGCTCCACATACTTCACGGTATCCCAAATACGCGAAGCTGCGATCCCACAACCATTGCGCTTTGCGCATTTGATTGTTTCTGAAATTAGCTCTGAGGTCACACATGGACGCGCGCCATCATGCACGACCACAAAGCGTGTTTCGGGGTCCATCTCACGCAAACCATGCTGCACCGAATCTTGACGACGTCCGCCTCCGGCAACAATTGTACGCAATTTCGAAATGCCAAACATTTGAATAACGCTTTTTGCAGCGAGGACCTGCTCTTTACGTACGACAAGAATAATCTGGTCCACATCGGGACACTGTTCAAAAGCCAGAAGAGACCAAGCCATCACTGGCTTTGGGCCTAAACTCAAAAAAGCCTTGTCGGTATTCAAGCCCATTCGCTCGCTCTTACCAGCTGCAACTAGAATCGCTGTGTTCATACGCTCCTTAAAACAGCCATGTCACCACGAAAACACGCGAAAGTTGACAACTTTGTCCGATCAACCGATTAGACAACTGAAACAAAATCTGTGCTTAATGCGCATGGTTTAGGGTTATCTTATCAACCGGATGATCGAAGGTCAAGCATACCGCGCCCGTCGCAGGTCTTCAGAAAGCACCCAGGTTGCTGTGTATCTGATGTCATGATAAAGTAAGTGTCATTTCAGCGGTCTGATGCAAACGGGTTGGGGACACCCTTGCGTACCCGCATCTGAACAACGTATCGGAAAGATGAGAAAAACATGTCTGACAACGTTTACACAATGGGTCGTGAGGTCAATCTTAAACAAGAGATGATGCAAACCCTAGAGACCCCCCGATTACCCTGTAATCTCATGCTTAAGGTCATGTTCATGACCTTTGATATTCTCTATGGCAAAGCACGCTCGCTCCCAAAAGTGCTGGTGCTTGAAATTCTCGCACGTTATCCCTATTGGGCCTAGGAGAATGGTGCCTACAAACTGCTTTCTAAATGGTATTGCCATACTAAGTTGGCTTCACAACAAAAAATTGATATCGCGTTGCGACACATTCAAATGGGACGTGAGTCACAGGATAACGAGCAGTGGCACATGTTGCTGTGGGCAGACCTCTGTCATCAAAAAGGAATCTCGCTTTCATGGTTTAAACATTTACTGTTACCCCGAATGATGACGTACATCTATTTTTATCTGACCCGCATCATGTATTGGCTCAACCCCATCTGGTCCTTCGCGATGAATGCAGCGTTTGAGTCACATGCTGAACACGAGTACATGCTCTATGCACAGGAGCATCCCGAGTTTGAAGAGGAACTTGTCGAATCAATCTGGTTTGCACACTATCCCAAACAAAAGACTGTGGCTGACCTTATACGACGTGTTGGCCTCGATGAACGTGACCACATGAACCATTCTCTCGACGAGATCAAGCGGTTAACCCAGCGTGCATAACACTTTTTAACCGTATAACCAAAAAACGCACGTTCGAAGGTTAATCCCTAAACGTGCGTTTTTTCGTTTTTAGTGAATCACTCGATCACGGTTTAGTAACGGCCCATAGCGCTAAATTTCGCATAGCGCTCATCCAGCAATCGATCAAGTGGGATCTTTTTCAACTCAGCCAGATTAGCCAGTACGGCCTTCTTAAGCTGATTGGCCATAGACTCTGGATTCTTGTGAGCACCGCCTTTGGGCTCGGAAATGATCTCATCAATAATACCCAGTCCCTTGAGCTTGTCAGCCGTAATTTTGAGCGTGTCAGCCGCCAAGGGAGCTTTCGAGCCATCGCGCCACAAAATTGAGGCACAGCCCTCGGGTGAAATCACCGAGTACACTGCATTTTCAAGCATAAGGATCCGATCGCCAACGGCAATCCCAAGCGCGCCCCCACTGCCGCCCTCCCCGCAGACGACGACGAGGATCTGGGTCTTTAACATCGACATTAACTCAAGATTGTGTGCGATCGCCTCTGCCTGACCGCGAGCCTCAGCTTCACTCCCAGGATAAGCCCCCGGTGTGTCGACAAAGGTCACCACCGGCAAGCCGTATTTCTCCGCAAGGCGCATGAGTCGCATGGCTTTGCGATAGCCTTCTGGGCTCGCCATGCCAAAATTGGCTTCGATATTTTCCTCGATACCACGACCTTTTCGGTGTCCAATCAACATAACTTTTTCGTTGCCAATCGTGGCAAACCCGCCAATCAAACCACGGTCGTCGCCAAACAGGCGATCCCCGTGAAGCTCGACAAAGTCTTCACTGAGTAGACGAATGTAATCAGTGATATTGGGACGTTCAGCGTGACGTGCAATCTGCACGATATCCCAAGCTGAGGTTTTCATTTGCGTTTTTTTAGCCATTTGTGATGCCGTTTAAAGGGTTGTGTTGTTCAGTTCTTATGATCCCTACGTACTTCGCAGAGCGTGTTGGTCTCTTATAATAAATCAGAATCCAGCATAGCGAAGCACCTTGGCAAGAAATGTCTTCAATTCCTTACGCGGTACAATGTGATCGATAAACCCATGTGCCAGCGTGTACTCGGCCGTCTGGAAATCGTCCGGCAGCTTCTGCTTGATGGTTTGCTCGATCACACGACGTCCGGCAAACCCAATCAACGCTTTGGGCTCGGCAATATTCAAATCACCGACCATCGCATAGCTGGCAGAAACCCCACCGGTTGTCGGATCGGTCAAGACTGAGAGGTAAGGCAAGCCCATTGCTTTGAGTCGCCCAATGGCCGCACAGGTCTTGGCCATCTGCATCAGCGAAACAATGCCTTCGTGCATACGGGCACCACCCGACGCTGACAAAATAATCAACGGTCGCTTCAGCTCAATTGCACGTTCAGCGGCAAGCAAGATCCGTTCGCCTGTTCCACTGCCCAAGCTTCCCCCAAGAAACTTAAAGTCCATTACACCCAATACAACTGGGATCTTTTCAATCTCGGCCGTACCCGTCAGTATCGATTCGCCTTCGCCTGTTTTTGCGATCGTCGCACGGGCCTTGTCGGCATAGGTGCCACTCGCGTCAATGAACGTTAGCGGATCATTAAAACTCACATCAGCATGTATTTCCTTGAAGCTGTTGGGATCGGTCAGAAGAGACACCCGTTCACGACACGTCAGACGAGCATGATAGTTGCAACGTGGACAAACCTTATCAGCATCCCGCCACGCCTTTTTCCCGATGTATGCTTTACACGCGGGACAGACTGCCCAAACAGCCTCGGTCGGCACACGCGTTGGCGCTTCAGCCGGTTGTTCAAACCATGACATAATAATACTTCTCCTTGATCACCCGCACCCTCTGGCATCCTGATAGGGATGAACAACGTCAAGCGGTTAGTTAATAAACAGCCCTTCGTCATTAAAACACAGGCGATGCCGTAGGTTTTTGACCTGGTCATTTTATGTTGACGTTCTATTAACAGTTTAGACTAACATCACGTCGCACATCGCAACATGATACAAAACTGAACAAGAGGCGACAAGTCGTAAGGAGTCAAAAATGCTGCTTCTGATATGACCCTCCCTAACGACAGGGGGTGGTCTCGCTGTTATTGATGTCCTATTCAGACGCAGAACTCTCTTTTTTAGGGACTCGAGGTAAATCACGCTGATAAATCTCAAGAGCCAACGCATACGCCGTAGACCCAACACTACAGAGCAAGATTGGAACAATCGCACGCGTATAGGAGAACATGGGGTAGACAAACCCATTCCAAGCTGCGAGCCACATATAACCAGAGGCTAGACAACAGGGGAACAAGATAAACCAGCGTACGTGAAACTTGAGCGCATACCTAACCAGTACCGTTATCAAAATAATAAAGGGTGCAGAGACCCGGGATATGGAGAACCCATACACCACCACAGTCTTAATAAGATTGACCGGCTCAGGACCTCTGAAAAAAAAGCCAAACCAATAGCTGATGACAAAAAGTTGCGGCAAAAGCAAAAGGACGAGCAGAAATTGCACTAAAAGAAGTAAAAAGCGTTTCTTCATGATAGTCATATTCTCTCCCATTTCATGCACCGAACAACCTAAAGAACTGTATTTACGCTGTCACAATCAGACGTTTTTTGTCCAGCCAAATCACCAACCATGAAATTCCAGTTCTGCCTCCCGTTCATCCTTCTCGTTGTCTTTCCTGTGTGTTCGCTCGCATATGCAAACGAAAAGTGACTTGCGGCAACACCTATGTTCCGGTAAAAATAACCTGATCAATAAACCAAGGTAGGTTAAAAAATGGACTCTCTTTTTGGAACAGATGGCATTCGGGGCCAAGCAAATAAATTTCCGGTTAACGCAGATCTCGCACTTAAACTTGGCAAAGCGCTCGGCAAACAACTCAAAGCGTGTGGTAACAGCAGTGCACGGGCCGTGATTGGAAAAGACACACGCCTCTCTGGTTACATGCTTGAAACAGCGCTTACAAGCGGGTTGGTCTCATCTGGAGTTGATGTTTTTCTCGTCGGACCCGTCCCTACCCCTGCGGTTGCCCACCTGACGCGATCCTTGGCTTCGGATGTCGGTATCATGCTCACAGCGTCACACAATCCTTATGATGACAACGGTATTAAACTCTTTAGCCCACACGGATATAAGCTCGATGACAGCGAGGAAGAAGAGATCACGCGACTGATTTTGGAAACCGACCTGACAACCGACCATATCCGAAGTGACCAGCTGGGACGTGCCTATCGGCTGGAGGATGCGCGGGGCCGCTATATCGAGTTTGCAAAGAGCACCATTGGCAATGAGAAGTTAAGTTCATTCAAGGTGGTTTTAGATTGTGCCAATGGTGCGGCCTATGATCTTGGCCCTTGGATATTTCGTGAGCTTGGTGCGCAGGTGATCAAGACCGGCGTCACCCCAGATGGACTGAATATCAACGCCGAGTGTGGCGCCTTGCACCCTGATAAAGTTGTGCAACTGGTTGTAGAACACAAAGCAGATATCGGAATCGCGCTTGATGGTGATGCGGATCGTGTGATCTTTGCTGATGCAAATGGCACCATTGTGGATGGCGATCACGTCCTCGCAGCTTGCGCCATTGCATTAAAGCAAAGAGGACAGCTTACAAAAGACACGGTCGTTGTCACCAGTATGAGCAACATGGGACTGCATGACGCTATGCGACGCCATAACATCCACGTGGAGATCACTGACGTCGGAGATCGCTATGTGATTGACGCGATGCGTAAAAAAGATCTCGCTCTGGGTGGCGAAAAATCCGGTCACTTGATCTTTCATAATCACGCAACAACTGGCGACGGAATCATTAGCGCTTTGCAGGTCATGCAGATCATGAAGCAAGAGGGCAAGAGCCTCGCACAACTCGCTGAGTGTATGACCGAATATCCACAAAAGATGGTGAGTCTAAAGGTTAAAGAGAAGCGCCCGATAAACGAAGTCCCTAAACTGTCCGAGGCGATCAAAACCTGTGAGGAAGCGCTTCAACACACAGGGCGAGTGATTGTGCGCTACTCAGGAACAGAGCACAAAATTCGACTGCTGGTAGAAGCCAGCGAATCAACGCTTGTTGAAGAGTGGATCGAAAAGCTAACGCAAACCGTCACCGAGACGCTAGGCGTCTAATCATCACCCTTCCCCTATGAGCGAAACACAATGAGCTTGCTAAAAATTCTTCAATCACGTGGCGTAACCCTTCTTGCGCCTGAGAGTGTCTATATCGCACCGGATGTCAATCCTGAGCGCATTGCCTCAAGCGTCACCCTCTATCCAGGATGTCGCCTGAGCGGGGCGGCTTTATCAATTGGACCCAATTGTGTAGTCGGTGCGGAAGCCCCTGCCACTGTCGTTGACTGTCAACTTGGACGCCAAGTACATTTAGCAGGCGGGTATTTTGAACGTGCAACTTTTCTCGATGGGTTTAAAGCAGGCAGCGGCGCGCATGTGCGCCCCGCGTGTTTATTCGAGGAAGCATCCTCGCTCGCGCATATCGTGGGCGTTAAACAGACGCTCTTGATGCCATGGGTCACCGCCGGCAGTCTGATCAACTTTTGCGACTGTTTGATGGCTGGCGGCACAGGACGCCATAATCATTCTGAAATCGGTTCCTCGTATATTCACTTTAACTTCACTCCCCATCAAGATAAAGCCACGGCATCCTTAATTGGCGATGTACCGCATGGCGTATTGTTGAACCAACCCGCAATTTTTCTAGGCGGCCAAGGAGGACTGGTAGGACCGTGTCGCATCGCCTTTGGAACTGTCATTCCAGCGGGGCAGGTTTGGCGCGGTGATGTAACAACACCCGGAAATCTGGTAGCCAAACCTATGTTCCATAAAGCGATCAACACCCCGTATGCACCCTCTCAATTCCACGGGCTTGGTCGCATCATCCAAAACAACCTCCTCTATATTGGCAATCTGTTGGCACTGGATGCGTGGTACCGGATTGTCCGCGCACCATTCATGTGTGGTAATCCCTTCTCAGCCGCCTGTCACACAGGCGCACGCCAACGTTTAGATGAGATGCTCAACGAGCGAATCGCTCGTTTTGACGACCTTGCGCAACGAGTCGCTCGATCGCTAAAACAGGATCTCACACGCACTCAACCATCAGAACATCAATGCTTTGTAGACGCTTGGCCCGTCTGCTACGAAACCCTTCAACAAGCGCTCGCACAGCGTGCCTCTGAGCCTATCCCCGCAGCTGTTCAAACCCTTGTTACCCAACTTCCCTCCACTGATTATCTTAAGACCATTCAGTCTTTACAGGCTGAAGACGTGCGCACGCTGACCTCTTGGCTTGAGGGCTTTCCAACCCGAATGGGTGCAA
>CAZSUM010000088.1:0-9781 GCA_964610015.1 uncultured Lentisphaeraceae bacterium | reverse complement strand
GCTCTCCTCCATTTTTCCTGCCACACGTGCGATATACGTTTTGGTGTGACCATACCGCGGGTGCGTCATTAGATGGGTCAGTTCACCATCATTGGACATGAGTAACAAGCCTTCACTTTCTTTGTCCAACCGGCCAACAGGGACAATCCGTTCAGGAATATGGGATTGCATCAGGTCGCAGACGGTTTCTCCACGAGAATTGTCCGCACTGCAGATCAGACCTACGGGTTTATAAAGCAGGATCGTTCGAAGTCGTTCTGTACTTTTTTTAAGACTCTGACCATTGATGCAAACCTCATCTGTCGCGATATGCACGCGAAAGCCAGGTTCTGTGATAATGGTTCCATTGACCGAGACGTTTCCCTCAGCGATCAGGGCTGCGGCGTGTCGGCGGGAGGCGATGCCACGTTTTGCAAGAATGTTTTGTAACCGTTCTCCCGTGGTTTCCCGTGTTTCTGAGTTTTGCGTGTGCGGCGATGATTTGCTATATTTATCTGTCATTTATGGGACTTTCCGATCGAGAGTACATGCGGCCGAACTTTAAGCGGCACAAGCGCGGCGTGAGGTGGTGGCAACAGCTCCGGTTTCTGATCTGGCGTCTGTTGCATTGGCGTCGATAGTAACCGCTTGTGCTTGTTGTGGTCAAGCCGAGTCAGAACTTGTCAGGAGTAACGCTGGCAAGGTATAATTTCAATTTAATCAAAAAGTAGCGCTGTACGTGATCTCAGCGACAGCAACTGGGGGATTCATGCTTCGGGTTTGGCGTTATCGCATGAGTGTGGGGTTGTCGGCAGGGCTTGTGGCCGTGTCTTCCTTGACGCTCTATGCTTTTGCGGTTTGGTTCGGCAATTTAAATCAGGATGAAGGGTGGTATCTCTACGCCGCAACGCGCGTCGCAGAAGGAGCGGTGCCATACCGCGATTTCTTTTTCACCCAAGGTCCGATGATGCCGTATGTGTATGGGCTTTTTATAAAGCTCTGGCATCCGTATGGAGTGCTAGGGGGACGCGTGTTTACCGTGGGGCTGGGCCTCTTGGGATGTGTGCTTGCTGCTGGACTAGCACGCCGCGCCGTGCCTCATTCACGCGCGATGGAAGCAGGGGTGCTGGCGTTTGCTTTAACGGGGTGCAATTTGTACCATGTTTACTTTACGACCATTCCTAAAACGTATGCGTTGGCCTCCTGTTTGCTGTTGGCTGGGTATCTTGTGCTCTCGCTTTGTATTTCGCGTCGTCGTAAGATGCGCTCGATGCTCTCTTGTATGTGGGCCTTGCCTGCGGGGCTACTCATTGCTTTTGCCGCTGGGACGCGTCTTTCGCTGGGGGCTTTGTTGCCCGTGACAACCTTGGGATTGCTGTTGATGGTTCGCAGGACCGGTTCGGCTTTCTTTTGGTTTGCATTAGGGGGCGGCTTAGGTTTGGTGCTGGTTTACGGTCCTGCTTGGCTGATGGCACCTGATCAGTTTGTCTTTGGTCAAACCTATCATGTTGCAAGAGGCGGGCGGGATTGGATGTATCTGTTAGGGTCTTTTGCACGCAGTGTACGGGCCTATCTACCGCTCTTTTTGCTGGCTGCGGCACGTGTGATTTTCTACCTCTTTCGAGGGAGAACAAGGGTGTCGCAAAAAAGGACAGAGGACCCTTCCGGTGTGACGTATCGAGGAGAGCTATGGCCGTGGCTTTGGGCTGCGGGGTTTGTCGCGGTTTTCAGTGTGCAACTTGCCAGCCCTTTTCCGTATGATGACTATCAGGTTCCCGTGATGGGGCTTTTTGCTGCAGCCATTGCGGGCTGGGTTGTCAATGCCATACCGGTTGCTACTGTGCGCGGGTGTGTTTGTCTTGTTTGGGTGAGTGCTTCTTTACTCACGTCTTTTGGCTTGCCGCTTATTCAGGAGTGGATGGTGCATGGGCAGGATCGCTTCTGGGTGCGTCGGAAAGCGTGTTCTGATTTGGACCTCTTACGAAGGACTGCGCGAGATATTCAGGCCTTGTCAGAGAATGACCCTGTTTTGTTAACGCAGGATACGTATCTGGCGGTAGAAGCAGGCTTGCGCGTTCCCGCAGGTTTGGAAATGGGGCCTTTCAGTTATTTTCCCGATCTCTCCGATGATGACGCTGAACGGTTTCATGTCATGAATGCTACGCGTTTAACGGCTTTGTTGGATGCGGCACCTTGCCGGGTGGCTGCAATTAGTGGATATGGGTACGCGGTTCGTGCCCCAGTGATGGATCAGGTCCCTGATAAAGACCGACAACGTTATTTCAGTTTGCTAGGACAACATTATGACCGTGTTCAGGAAGTCTCAGATTTTGGTCAGAATGGAACGACTCTTTATATTCTGAAACGGAGAACGGCCGTTACTGAAAAACCTGCTGGATAAGATTTATGGAGTCTATTTTAAAAACAATCCAAACGCCGCAAGATGTTAAAACATTGAGTGCGGAGCAATTGCCAACATTGGCCGAGAATTTACGAGAGAAGATTCTTGAGACCGTGAGCCGTAATGGGGGACATCTCGCCTCCAATTTGGGGGCGGTTGAACTCACCATTGCATTGTTGCGTGTCTTTAATCCACCGGAAGATGCTGTTGTTTGGGATGTGGGGCATCAGGCGTATTCTTGGAAACTTTTGACGGGTAGGCAGTCGCGGTTCCACACATTACGGAAACAGGATGGTCTTTCTGGATTTACCAAACCAGAGGAGAGTCCTTGCGACATGTTTGTGGCTGGACATGCGGGTACGGCACTCTCGTCTGCATTAGGGTTGGCCGTGGGTAAAGATCGAGGGGGTTGCGCGGGGCACGTGATCGCTGTGATTGGTGATGGGTCTATGGCCAACGGGATCTCACTGGAAGCTTTGAATAGCATCGATGAAGTTCAGAGCAAGGTGATCGTGGTTTTGAACGATAACGAAATGTCGATCTCTGAGAATGTAGGGGCCTTGTCGCGGCGTTTGGGGAGAATGCTGGCTGACGTACGCTACAATCGAATTAAAGCAGCAGCTGAGGCTGCTGGACACCGATTGCATATGACCTCGTTGCGTCGTGTCTATTATCGGATTGAACATGCAATCAAGAGTTTGTGGTTGCAGAATGCTTTTTTTGAAGCCTTTGGTCTGCGTTACATGGGGCCGATTGATGGGCATGATTTCAATGCGTTGGAAAATGCGCTCTGCTCTGCGCGTGAGTACAAGCGGTCGGTTTTAATTCATGTTGCCACACAAAAAGGCAGAGGATTCAAACCTGCGGAGAGGCGTCCCTGTAACTGGCATGGGGTGGGGGCTTTTGATCTTGATACACGCCATCCGCCAGAGGCCAGACCCGGAGGTTACTCCAATGTTTTGGGTCAAACGCTCGCAAACATGGCGGACACAGATGCTTCAATTATGGCAATCACCGCAGCCATGTGTGGGGGCACCGGACTTACCCCCTTTGCCGAGCGTCATGCTGACCGATTCTTCGATGTTGGAATTTGCGAGGCGCATGCTGTTGTTTTTGCAGCCGGACTCGCCACAGCTGGCAAGCGACCCTTTTTTGCTGTCTATTCAACCTTTCTTCAACGGGCCATTGATTGTGTGATGCAGGATGTTTGTCTTGCTAATCTGCCGGTTGTTTTCTGCGTTGATCGTGCTGGAGTGGTGGGAAGCGATGGACCCACGCATCATGGCATTTTTGATATCGCAATGCTGCGATGTTTGCCAAACCTGACGATCATGCAGCCCAAAGATAATGCAGAGCTGGTTGCGATGCTTCAGACTGCCCGTCAGCTTTCCGGTCCTTCGCTTATTCGTTATCCGCGTGAGCCAGGGCCTCCTGTTGCACTACCCGATACTGTTAATGCCTTACCTGTTGGCCAGGCGGAAGTGGTGATGGCGTTGCCGGATACGGCTTCGGGTGATACCTGTACAGATGTTTGGTTGTGGGCGTTGGGTGATTTGGTTCCTCTTGCCTGTGAAACGGCTGAACAGTTGCGTACGGTGGGCATACGAGCTGGCGTTGTGAACGCACGATTCATAAAGCCGCTCGATACAACCTTGCTTCAGGCACAGGCTGGTTCAACCCAATTATTTGTGACACTGGAGAATGGAACCCTGTCGGGTGGGTTTGGATCAGCGGTACAAGAAGCACTGGCGACCTTGGGATGTCGTGTGCCAGTCCGTGCGTATGGGTGGCCCGATTGTTTTGTTGGACAGGGCACTCTCGCTCAACTGCTTGAGGAGTATGGTCTTGTTGCCTCTCAAATAAGTTCACAAATCAGACTGTGTTGCGGGTAAAAAACAAGGGGAAGCAAGCGACGCAATCGCGGAACAAAAAACATCATGGTTGCATCGCATGACTGAATCGGTAACAATGAAAACTTATTTTTATGGATAAAACAAAGACAGCGATTATTCATGGGATTCCTGGCGAACGAGCGCGTGCAGCCGGCGTGATGCGTGCGGTCGGACCGTTGTTGGTCGCCTTGTTCGCGTGCGGCCTTTTTACTGGGTTGATTCTACCTCGTGTCACATGGGGTGTCGCAGGGTGCGGTTTTCTGTTAGCATCCATTTTCTTGATCTGGGGCGTGAAGGATGGGCTGCGGGGGATTGAAGCCTTTTTCAAAGGGGCCCGTGGTGAGGAACGTGTTGCGATGGCCTTGTCTGGGTTGCCAGGTGAGTTTCATGTTTTTCATGATCTTGCTTGCGGGTGCGAGTTACAGGGGATCGACCATGTGGTGTTGGGACCTACGGGATTCTTTGTGATTGAGACGAAATATTGGGCAGGTCGTGTGACGATGGAGCAGGGAGAGATTCGTGTCAATAATCAATGTCCCAGTCGATCACCTTTGCTACAGGCACGTCAGTCTGCTGATAACGTGAATCGATTTTTAACAAAAAAGGTTGGAATCTCACCAACCTGTCTTCCTCTGGTTTGCTTTGCGGGTAATACGTTCCTTCCGGGGGTCGTGTCTGTTGAAGGATTGATTGTTTGCAATGTGTCCGCCTTACCGGGGCTGTTATTAAAGCAGGGCGGACATATTTCTCGTGATGAAATTGACCGGGCGGCCAAGGTGCTTGAGCAGAAAGATTAATGATGAAAAAACGTGTAATGCTGACGAGTGGTGTTTTGGTTCTTGGTATTGTTTTGCAGATATGTGCCGGTGAATCAGCTCTTCCAGTGCCGCAACCCCACTATGGTGCGATTGCTAAAAAAGTCGCGACGATCCTACCTAAGATGCATTTGTTGCAGACTGAAATGAATGATGACATCTCGCGTAAGGCATGGACTAATCTGCTCAACGGCTTCGATTTCGATCACAGCTATTTTTTGAAGAGCGACATTGATGCTTTTCTGGGCATGGAAACAAAGATTGATGATGCGTTAAAAGCGGGCGATATTTCTTTTCCATTTGAAGTTTATCGCGTTTGGCGTGATCGTGTAACTGAGCACTATACTTTTGTGACTAACATGCTGGCACAAGAAATTTCATTCACTGAAGATGAAAGCTATACTTGGAAGCGTAAGAACGCGCCTTGGCCTGTGACGCGCGAGGAACAGCAAGAGATCTGGCGCAAAAGAATTAAGAATGAGGTGCTTGCGCAGGTTGTTGGACGGGAACTGGACTTGGAAAATCAGACAAACACCCCTCCGGTGACCGTCAATCATGAGAGCAATACGGTTCAATCCAGTGAAAGTTCTGTGACCAACAGTGTTGCGATCGATACACCCCAACAGAATATCATCAAGCGATACAAGCAGGTGATGTCGATTATCGATGATATGGACGAGGAATCCGTATTGCAACGTTATCTCAGTGCCGTGGCCATGGCTTATGATCCACATTCAGACTACATGTCGCCGATGCGCAAAGAGGATTTCGATATTGATATGAATCTTTCGCTGTGTGGGATCGGTGCGCAATTGCGTTCTGAGGATGGGACAGCAATGGTGATGGAGATTATCCCAGGGGGGCCTGCCGATCGCGATAAACGCGCCATTCGCTTGACGAAAGGTGATAAAATTGTCGGTGTCGGGCAGGGAACCGGACCGATTGAAGACATTGTGCATCTGCCTCTGAATCGGGCGGTACGAAAAATTCGAGGTGAGAAGGGGACCCGCGTGGTGCTTCAAGTCATTCCCGCATCCGATTCAAGTGGTACGGCAACCAAACAGGTTGATCTGGTGCGTGATGAGGTCAAACTGGAGGAGCAGGCGGTGACGGGGCGTGTGACACGTGTCACCGCACCAGATGGGGTCGTCTATAAACTTGGCATGGTGCGGCTCCCCACTTTTTATGGGACGATGGATAAGCGGCCCAATCAACCTGGGTTTCGTAGCGCGACGTTAGATGTTGCGCGATTGATTGCCTCTTTTAACAGTGAACAGGTGTCCGGTTTGATTCTTGACTTGCGTAATAATGGGGGTGGGTCATTACGTGAAGCCGTCGGGTTAACCGGTTTGTTTGTGCGAAGTGGTCCGGTGGTACAGGTCCGTGAAACAGAACGCGTGTTAGTATTGCCAGTACCCAATTTAGATTCGGCAATGGCTTTTCGTAAGCCAGTCATTGTCCTCATTAACCGTGCGAGTGCTTCAGCGTCTGAGATTGTAGCGGGGGCCTTGCAGGATTATGGGCGAGCAATTCTTGTTGGCGATACCCAGTCCCATGGTAAGGGGAGTGTTCAAACCGTGATACCGCTCGGTTCTGAAAAGTATGGGTCAATGAAGATTACCACAGCGAGTTTCTATCGCATTACCGGCTCTTCAACGCAACGTCGGGGTGTCGCGTCGGATATTGTGATTCCCTCTACTCTGGACGGATTGGACATTGGTGAAGATAAACTTCCGGGGGCCTTACCTTGGACGCAAGTTGATCCCGCGCTTTACATTCCGGTATCCGATGTCGCAAAGTTTGTGCCGCAAATGAAAGCACTCTCTGCTAAACGGTTAGCTGAAAATCAGAGATATACCCGTTATTGTAAGCTCGTCAGGCATGTTAAAGAACTGAATGAAAAGGTCGAAGTCTCCCTCGAAATTAATCAGCGGCGCAAAGTGATGCGGGCAGAACGTGAAATGCGCAAACTCGAGGATGAAGATTTAGAAGAGTCAAACAAGGAAGTCGATGATGATATTGTGCTTGAAGAGGCCTTTAATATTCTGACAGACTTGATCTCGGTAACCGGTGGGGGTGAGATACCGATGGAGACAGAGGGAGATTTGCGTACCCGGATGATGCGAATCTTTGGAAAAGAACTGCCATAACTTTTAGCGAGAGCGAGGAGGGGCAAATGAAAATTAAGTTTACGAAAATGCACGGTGCTGGTAATGACTTTGTGTTGATTGATGATCGTGCTGGGACAGTTCCATGGGAAGATCACTTTCTTATGGCTGCATTGGCAGGACGCCGGACCGGAATAGGCTGTGAGGGTGTGATTCTGGTCCAAAACTCTGATAAAGCCGACTTTCGTATGCGTTTCCTTAATCCGGATGGGACGGAAGTCGATATGTGTGGGAACGGGTGTCGTTGTGCCGCTGCTTTTGCGCATGCGATTGGTGCAAGTGGCACTGCGTTGACCATGGAGACCATGTGCGGTTTAGTGGATGCCCAGATTACAGAAACCGGTGTGTGTGTGTGGATGCCGGAGCCGTCCAAAAAGAATTATGGAATTGATCTCAAAATCGGTGATGAGACGATTCATGGTGATTTTATCAACACCGGCGTGCCACATTTTATTATTCAGGTCCCAAATATCAGTACTGCCGACGTGGCGGGGCTGGGGCGTGCGATTCGTCTCCATCCCGCGTTTGCGCCTGACGGGACGAATGTTGATTTTGTTACGTTTCGAGCTCCCAATCGTATGACCATGCGGACTTATGAAAGGGGTGTTGAAGCTGAATCTGGAGCCTGTGGTACCGGTGCGGTGGCGTGTGTTGTCTTAGCAGTTGAAACAGCGGGTTTTACCCTGCCCGCGAAGGTCAAAACGCCTTCAGGCTATAACTTGGTTATTGATGGTGATTGGCGTCATCACAAATGTACGGGCTTAACACTCTCCGGCCCCGTCAAGTTTGTGTTTGCGGGTGAGGTTGATTTAGACAATATGGATTTGGGTGATGCCATTGACTGATGCTCCAATGGGGGGCTATGCGTCGTCACAAAGCGCATTGAGAAACGGCAGCACCTCAGCCTGAGATCCCATACTACAGCGGGATGCGTTGGAGTAGCCGCCGACATGGATTGTGATTGCATGGTTGGGTAAACTGCGAAACATGTCTTCATCGGTGACATCGTCACCCATGGCAAGAATAAATCCAAAGTCTGCTTTTTTCAGCAAGCGTTCGGCCTCAGTGCCCTTACTGAACCCAAACGGTTTGATTTCAACGACCTTATTTCCTCTCATGATCCGCAGATTTAGCCGTGCGCAGGGGATCATTAACGCATCAATCAACTGCTTTTCACGCAGGTTTGCCAACCAAGCATCGCAATTCCGGTAGTGCCAGACTAGCGCGGTACGTTTCTTTTCAATATGTGCACCATGTGTTTGATCGGTGATGCGTGTCATGATCGAGAGAATGTCATCATCCCAAAGTGTCAGATTCTCGTTAAGGCACTGCCAAATGACATTATCTTTGTAGAAGGCACCATGCTCTGCAGCTAACGAAATCGGGAGATCTCCCAGCCATTGATCCAACGTATCGCGGTCGCGGCCACTGCACACGGCAACGGTGTTGCAAGGGTCCTTTGCGAGTCGTCGTAGCGTCTCTCGTAGCAACTCATCTGGAGCAGCGGCATCGGGTTGCTTTTGTAGGCGAGTGAGTGTCCCATCATAATCGAGCAGGATTAATCGTTTGTTAGCCTGATGATAGGCTGACTTAATCTGTTCTATATTTTCCGGTTTAATGCGCATCTCGCGCAACGTTTGACTCTTGTGATGGGTTTGATCCAGTGCCTCGATAAAGTCAGCAGCCCATTTATCTACATTTTGTCGGGCGAGAAGTTTTTGCATGCCATGTAGCCGCCTCAATTGTTCCTCTACTGGCATTTCCATGGCTGTGTGGATGGCGTCGCTGACCTCTTCTGCACTGTTGGGATTCACCTTGAGTGCATCAGTGAGTTCAATCGCAGCCCCAGCTCGTTCGCTTAGAATTAAAACGCCTGGTGTATCTCGTTTTGCTGCGACAAACTCCTTACAGACTAAATTCATCCCATCCCGTAAAGGCGTCACGAGGGCAATATCAGCGGTGTGATAGAGTGCCAGTAAACGGTCTTGAGAAAAACTACGATAAAAGTAGTGAACCGGGGTCCAGTTGGGAGAGCTGTAGCGTCCATTCAGTTCGCCGATCATTTGGTCGATCTGCTTTTTGAGTGAAGCATATTCAGGGACATTGGCGCGCGAAGGGACAAGCAACATCACCAACGAGACCCGCTCACGTAGGTCCGGCCAGCGTTCCAAAGCAGTCGCAAATCCCCGCAAGCGATGCAGAATTCCTTTGCTGTAATCAAGGCGGTCTACTGAAAGCAAAAGTTTTTGATCACCAAACTGCTGGCGAAAAGTTTTGATCATGGCTTGTACTGGCGCACGCGTTGCCGCACGATAATACTGTTTGAAATTAATGCCCATTGGGAACGCATTGACTTGGATCAATCGGTCTTCAAAACGAATTTCATCCAGTTCGCACTCCAACCCAAGGACGCGATAGGCGGCACTGATAAAGTGTCGCATATAGTCGTGTGTGTGAAACCCGATCAGATCGGCACCTAGCAACCCCTCTAGAATTTTTGCACGTTCTGGCAAAACACGAAATAGT
>CAZSUM010000087.1:0-9786 GCA_964610015.1 uncultured Lentisphaeraceae bacterium | reverse complement strand
AGAGCAAAATGTATTTACCGATACGCTGGAAGTAACCATTGTTTCGCAGACCCCCCATGTGGAAATTCGCTACACCATAGATGGAAGTGAGCCGACAGCCCTGTCACCATTGTACACAGCGCCCTTCAAGATTGAAAAAACCTGCCAGGTCCAGGCACGTGCATTTCGTTCAACAGGGCGGTCTGAAGAGCAGACAATTCCATTCACCACCGATGGCACGCGTGTCAGTGATATCAGTTTTGCGCAGTTCAGCAAAGTGCGGATGTCCGGGGCGGTCAAGGTAAAGGAGGTCAAGCCAGGGTTGAACTTTGAGTATATGGAGGGACGCTGGATGCAACTCTTCGGTTCGGCTGATCGCCTGCCTGCGAAAAGCTCTGGCAGCGTGGAGAATCTTCTAGATGTGAGCATGCGGCAGAGTGATGGACCCTTTGCGGTCCGTTACACCGGCTATCTGGAGGTTCCGGGCAATGGAGTTTATACATTCTACGCCCCGCAGGAGTATGCCCATAACGGCTGTGAGCCGGGGTACGATCTGCGCGTGTTTGTGGATGGCGAGGAGTGGCGGCCTGGGCAGATGTGGCATGGACTGGGGCTGTGGTCGGTGCCGTTGGCTCAAGGAGCGCATCGCTTCCAAGTGGTCTATGCCGATGCACGTGCAAAGGACATTGAAAAACAGCGGGTCGATTACTGGTGGGGATATCCCACACCTTGGGTGGTCTGGCGCGGTACGGCACCGGTCCTGGAGATTTCAGGTCCGGAGCTAAGACGCCAGCCGATACCGGTTGCATGGTTGAAGCGTTAGCCCTCAAGCAGGCGTCCGCATGGCACAGCATGCATGGCGCACCCGGCACGTTTTTGCTAGGGAAGCGGGAGCGATTTTACTTCGTTGCATCGCACCAAGAAGTCAGAATTCAGTAGTCAGAATTGAGAATTGATTCCCAACGACTTACGCAAGACAGTGCCTCCACATGTGGTGTCCCTAGAAGCAGAGACTTGAAAAGCGTTCGGAAATCGGACATAACTCTTTGGCATACAACTCCTGAATTCTGACTTCTGGATTCTGTGCGGTTGCAATATTTTGCAATCGCACCCGCGGGAAGCTATCTTGCTTAAAAGTGTTTGGCATGGTAAAGTCACATCACTTACAAGCGATTTATTAGGAGACCAATATGAAAGAAAGAACCCTTTTTATTACCGAGCTCGATCGGCAGAAGCTTCAAGATCTGTTAGAAGCGGACAAGACATCTCATGATCGCGATAAAGAGTACCTGCAAGCCTTGGCATGCGAGCTCAAACGTGCGCAGATTGTGGCTTCCGGTCAAGTCCCTGCGAATGTCGTTACCCTCAACTCAAAGGTCCAGTTGCGGGATGTCGTGAGTGACACCCTGATGGAGGTAACGCTTGTGCTGCCTGAACATGCGGATCTTGATGCTGGCATGATCTCGGTTCTTTCTCCAGTTGGCACGGCGATTCTGGGGTATGCCGAGGGAGACACCATTACGTGGACGGTTCCTGCGGGAAATAAGCAGTTCGTTATCGAGAAGCTTCTCTATCAGCCTGAAGCGGCTGGTGCGTAAGACATCTCTTGAGGGTGAATAGATGACTATCGATGGACTGGCCGTGATCGTGCAACCTGGCATGACTGTCTATGAGGCAGCTTGTCAGGTCAAGGTTTCGATACCGGTGTTGTGTCATCATGACGGGGTTACGCCAACAGGCGGCTGTGGTATTTGCACGGTGCTAGAGGTTACCACGGGACGGCTTCTGCCTGCGTGTGTGACCCGTGCTGAAGAAACCATGGTGATCAATACCACAGCTCCGGCAGCACTTGAGTATCGCCGGACAGCACTGGCGTTGTTACTGAGTAACCATCCCGCTGATTGCGAAGCACCTTGTCAACTGGCTTGTCCTTCGGGATTGCCAGTACACCGAGTGATGATGAAGATTCTGGCGGATGATTTTGAGGGGGCACGTGTGTTGGCTCGGCAGTATCCCTTTGTCTGTGAAGGTGCGGCACCGTGTGAACGGGCCTGTCGACGGTCGCCTTTCGGAGGTGCGGTGTCGATCTGCGCGTTGCATCGCTGGTTGGCGGGGGATGCCTCTACGCAGACAGAACCAGTGCCGCCTCCGCCCTCTCAGCCCGTACCACGTTTTCGGTCGCGCATGCGTGGCATTTGTGCAGAGGAACAACTCGCGCTCAGTCGCGAAGCGGGTCCGCGCTGTCTGGATGACAACACGGGTGATATCACAGAGGCACAGGCTCGTTATGAGGCGGCGCGCTGTTTGCAATGCGGCTGCCTGAAACCTGCGGATTGTCGCTTACGCGAGGTGTGCGCCACTGTTGGGGCAAAACAACCTTTGCCCGAAGGGGCCTGTTCACCAATCATACGTGAGCAGACGCGCACGGGCTTTTGCTTCGATGCCTCGCGGTGTATTTTGTGTGGCCTGTGCGTCCGTGCAGCGAAAGCCCGAGGGGTTTCGCTGGCACCTGCTTTTCACGGGCGCGGTTTTGAGGCACGAATCGGTCCACCCCTTGGTCGTACGTGGGACGATCTTTCAGAGGCGGTCTTGCGAGACTCTGCTGCGATCTGCCCGACGGGCGCGATGTGTTGGATTACGAACACGCCTCCCGAGCCACTCGCAAAGGAGTAACCGTTGCGGCGGATACGTAGCGTGTCAGGGCCCCCCTGCGTAAGGCGATCCCAAGGTGGACCCCGGCGTTTTTTTACGCACTCATAAGGCGGAGCGCACTTCAAACTCGTTTGCGGCAAGGTCACGTTTTGGCTCAGGGTCAAGCGACTTTTCGCCGATGGGGAACCCAGCATTCCCAACTTGTCCTCCCCATGCGGGATCTTTGAAGGCATTTTCAGGAAGACGGATATCTTCAGAGGAAGAGCCAACATAGACGCGGAAAAGCCCGGGTTCGACACGCCACTTCATCTGGAGGTCCAACACCTGTAATTGCTCATCCGTGAGGATAAAACTGACCTCACGTGATTCACCGGGATCAAGTTCAATACGTTCAAATCCTGCCAGTTCAATAAACCAGCGATTGACTGAACAGGCAACATCATGCAGATAAAGCTGAGCCACCTCGGCACCTTTGACTTTGCCGGTGTTCGTTAGCGTGAAGCTAATCTTCACGGGTTCTCCCTGTTTCACGGTCTGATTGACGATCTTCAGATTGTCATACTTAAAGCTCGTATAAGAAAGTCCGTGTCCGAAGGCGTAGAGCGATCCATTTACACGCGCACGTCCCGCGGAACGGGAGGCGGGTTTGTAAGGGAAGGCATAGGGAATCTGGCCAACACACTTTGGCCATGTAAAGGAGGACTTAGCCGAGGGATTGATTGTTCCTAAAAGAACGCCAGCCAAGGCTTCTCCGCCATACTGACCGCCAAATCCGGCAAAGACAATAGCGGGAACGTGTTTGTCAGCCCAATTGATTGAAGAGGGGCGGCCATCCACTAGAATGAGGACAACTGGTTTGCCGACCGCAGAAAGGGCTTTAAGGAGCGTTTCCTGATGACCCGGCAAAGCAAGAGAAGAACGCGAGGCCGATTCACCAACCGTGATGTGATTTTTGCCGCCTAGGAAAAGCAACACCACATCGGACTCGGCCGCTTTGGCAACCGCTTCATCAATAAGCGCCTGCTCCTCGACGGTTGGCGGTTCAGGGAGGATGTCAGACTCAGGAAAGCGCTTGTCCACCAGCTCACATCCTTTGGCATAGAGCATTTCGACTTTGTTCTTCAGCATTGAGCGAAGGGCTTCATCCATGGTTTGTACGTCAATATTCTGCGGTCCGTAACGTGAGTGGCCGAAATGATTATCACGAGCATTGGGTCCACAGACCAACACTTTCTTCAGCTTGGTAACGTCGAGAGGGAGGAGCGCGTCGTTTTTTAGTAGAACGATCGACTGTTCAGAGGCCTGCCTTGCAACGGCATGATGTTCAGCACATCCTACGATCTGATCAGCGGCTTCCGGCTCAGACACATAAGGGTGGTCAAATAACCCAATCGTAAATTTATAGCGCAACACTTCACGGGTGCGCTGATCAAGGGTCTCCATCGAAAGGAGGCCCTCTTTCACCGCAGCGCGTAGCGGAAGCGTGAAGGTTTCTGGCTGACGAAAGGTTGTGCGCACATTCAATCCAGCGGTAAGAGCTGCGGCAACGGCATGCTTATAATCCGTCACCACGCGGTGCTTGGTGTAAATGTACTCAACCGCCTCGGAGTCAGAGACAACATAACCCTCAAACCCATATTCACCGCGTAGTAGATCGGTCAAAAAATATTTGGAGGCACTTATCGGATCGCCATCCCAATCATTATATGAAGCCATAGTTCCGTGAGCTTTCCCCTCCATAAACGCACGGCGAAAGGGGCGCATATAAAGGGAGTGCAGTTCGCGTGGACCGATCGATGGAGCGGTACGGGCACGATCATCACGTCCGCCTTCAGGTACGGCATAAGCACAGTAATGCTTGGGACTGGAGGTGGTCCCATTCGCCTGAAGAGCTTTGACCATCACCACGCCCAGTTCAGAGACCAGATAGGGATCCTCACCATAGCACTCCACAATACGGCCCCAGCGTGGGTCACGCGGGAGGTCGAGAATCGGTGCGTAGGTATTGGAGAATCCGAGGGCTTTATTCTCACGGGCCGTGACACGACCGACATGGGCAATCAAAACGCGGTTCCACGTACAGCCTAGCCCCTGCTGCGCGGGGAAAGAGGTGCCGCCACTTACACAGGCTCCGCGTATGCCCTCGTTGGTAAACTCGCAGGGAATACCAAGGCGGGTCTCTTCCACAAACCAACGTTGCGTTTTGTTGAGCGTTTTGGGAATAATTGAGGGAGGTCCTTTGAGCACTTTCTCCTTATCTCCATAGCCATTGCAGTGTTCATCGATATTTCCGATGCCATCCTTCCAGACGCGCTGCTTCCATTCGGGGGTCGGCTCAGCGTCCATCAACACCCGCGGATAGCCATACAAGGTCGTAGCCTGACAGGTCTTTTCTTCAACGGTCATGCGGGAGAGCAGATCCTCTACACGCTGATCGATGGCAACAGAGGGATCTTCGTAGGGATCGACCTTGCCGTTCTTGTTGAAATCAATCGGTGCGGAATAACTGCGCGATGCAGACAACGCCACAAAAATAGAGATTACGACAAACGAAATGCGCGTATTCATCAGACAACTCCTCTTCAAACAGTGCCCCAGACAGGCTGAGGCCAAATCAAAAAAAGTAAGGGAATTCTATCACAAGAGGTTTCTCTTTGAATGTAGAAAAAAAAGACGCGCCCGTTTCTGGGCACGTCCTTTTTTCAGAAAGCAAAACCAAGCTTTTTAGAGCTCGCGGATGTAGATGTTCTTGAATTCGAGGGGATCACCGTGACATTGTAGCTCGATCTGCTCTTTCGGGAAGATCGGCAGGTTGCGATCCCAATAGTTTTCTAGCACGGTGTTGTCCACCACCAGCACACCATTGAGTTTGACTGTCACCTTGTCGCCGACCATTTTAATGTAGAAGGTATTCCATTCGCCGGGCCAACGGTCTGCAAGGGCCAATGCCTTGCTGGGATTATTCTTGTTGTTATAGAGACCGCCTGAGCCGACATTCCATTGGTTGTGTGCGTCCCAGATTTGCACTTGGGGTGAACCGCGCAGGTAGAGGCCACTGTCACCGCGAACAGAGAGCAGGCGCCAGTCAACCCACATTTCGAAATCACCATAATCCTTGGCCGTGGCAAGGCTGTAGCCCTTGCCATCGAAATAGAAAGCGTTGTCGCGGATGTGCCAGTGCTGGCTAGCCTCTTCATCGGCGATCTTCTGGATCTCGGCACGCTTCGCTGGTGTAGCGGCTTGCCGTACGAGCGGGCTATCGAACTTTTCTTTGCGGGTTACGCCCTTCCAGTTCGTTAGGTCTTTTCCGGTGAACAGCGCTGTAAATCCCTCTGGGGCTTTGTTATCAGTGGGTTGAGCCACAGTATAATCGGACGGAACCTCCTTGATGCGGATGTGTCGCCAGTCTACGCGGCAACCATGCCCTAACCAGCCGATGTATCCCTTTGCATTGTGCAGTCCCGGATGCTGCTTGCCGTCCATCGTCTCTTGGATCGTCGCAAGATCGGCATCTACGATGACTTCGCCGTTCAGGAGCACGGTAATCTTGGAGCCAATCGCACGCACCTCTTGCAGATTCCACATCCCGACTTTCTTTTGGAAGCCGCGTTTGGCAGGTGCGACACCATAGATCGAACCGTGATATTGGTATGGGTGCAACGATGTATATTTTGATCCGGAGTCATCCAGGATCTGAAGTTCCATTCCGTTGTAGGCCGCATCTCCTGCGGCTGGGCAGCGGATGCCAAGCCCGTTGTTAGAGTTGGTGTACACCAGAAACTCGAAACGTAGAATGAAATTGTCATACTGCTTTTCTGTCAACAACTTGCCGCCCATCTTCGGGTTGCAGTAAAGGATTCCATTCTCGACGGCATAGCCATTTGTTGCGCCAATCCACCCTGACAAATCTTTGCCATTGAACAGCGAGACAAACCCCTCTTCCAACTCAGCTTCAGCCGCTCTAGCGCCCCCTAACAGTGTGCTAACCAACAGCGCACTTATCCATACGTTCTTCATATGCTCCCTTTCTTTCTTATCGTGTCTAGCGAAAACATGTTCGCCAAACCTGTACTGTCTATACTGTAGCTTGATTCCACGCTTAGATGCAACTCCGATCATTGTCCGCGTCATTGCCCATTCAGGTCAAAAGCATTTCAAGGGTGGAAGACGCTTTGATTTAGAGGTTGAAGGTGAAGGCATACGTTCCCGAGCCGAGGGTATAAGCGGCACGGTTGTTTTGTACGCCTTGGGCGATTACGCCCTCGGCTTGGGTTGCGGGACACCCCTTTTCCTTCACCTCCTGAGGGGAGGATGTTGGTAGCAAGAGCGTGGCCGTACAGTTGGCTGGGATTTCCAGATGAAGTTGTGCTTCGCGCCCCTGATGCGACCAAGCGCTTCTGATCTGGCCGTGCGCTGATTGGTAATGAGCTTCTGCCGAAGCCAGCGCTGCGGGGATGAAAGGTTTGAAAACAATGTGCTTAAAGCCGGGCGTGGTTGGGTCGCAGGCGATACCGGCCAAGGAGCGGTAGAACCAAGCGCTGATCACGGTGAAGGCAGGGTGATTAAGGGAGTCGTTTGCACTCCAGTCCTCGCTGATGGTGGACGCACCGTTGCAAAGGATGTGCCCCCAGCTGGGGAAGTTCGTTTGCGTTGCGATGGCATAGGCGAGGTCGACACGGTCACCGTCGGTCAAGGCCTCTAGGACGTGCCGGACACCGATGATTCCAGCACTGATGTGTCGTTTGCGCAGTTCGACGTCTTGGACGAGTGTGGCAAAAACGGCTGGGCAAAGGGCCTCTGGGGTCAGTCCAATGTTCAGCGGCATGGCTTGGGCGGTCTGGCTATCCTTGCCGTAGCCATTTATGGATGGGTCGAAAAAGCGTTTCTGAAAGGCCTCTTGAGTCGCGATGGCCAAGTCTTGATACTGCTGGGCAGTGTTTGAATCGCCCAAGAGCGTGGCCGTTTTTGACACAAGGGTGGCATCGAGGTAGAGGAAGGCGGCTCCGGTTAAGGCTTTTGGGGTACGTTTTGGCCAAGCTCCAGAGCCCACTTCTAGCCAGTCGCCCGTACCGAAAGAGGGGATGTGGTCAGGAGCACGTCGAGACAGGCTATCGGTGTATGCCCGCATCATGGGATAGTTCGTGGCGAGGTCTTTGAGGTTGCCATAGTGGCAATAGAGTTGCCAAGGCAGGACGACACAAGCGCACCCCCACTCAGGACTATCGAACCCGCCACCGGGACCCCCTTCACGCCAACCAGGCCAGGGGACGATTGCGGGCATGCACCCGTTTGAGGCTTGGGCATCGCGCATGTCGTCAAGCCATTTGCGGTAAAAGGCCCCCATGTCGAAGTTATAGAGCGCTTGGGGCGAGGCAAAGAGACCGTCGCCGACCCAGCCCTGTTTTTCGCGGGAGGGGCAGTCAGTGGGGATGCTGTGGATGTTGCTGAGGAAGGTACGAACACAGGCTCTTTGGATACGGTTGAGCAACGCGTTGGAGCATGTGAACGTGCCAACGTGAGCAACGGAGCTGTGGACTTCCCTGGCGATAAGTTCTGGGGCCTCGGAAAGGCCGCTGACCTCGACGTAACGAAAGGCGTGGTAACAGAAGCGCGGCTCCCAAGACTCTTTGCCGTTGCCTTTGAGGATGTACTCGTCGGTTTGGAAGCGGCCGAAAGTGAAGCGGTCGAGGGGCTTCTGATTGACCAGCCCATCTTGTCCGAGTCGTTCACCGTACTTGATCTGTACGCGGGTTCCTCGGAGGCCAGCGGTTTTGAGGTGCACCCAACCTGCTAAGCATTGGTCGAAGTCAAAGACAAAAACGCTTGGGCGGGGTTGGGTCATTTTAACGGCAGCGAGGGAGTTTGCCACAATGATAGGGGGAAGAAGTTGGGGGCTGATCTTACCTTTCGGGGCGGAGAGGGGCTGCGCTGATAGCCAAGCGTGATCATTAAAGTTGGGGGCGTCCCAGCCGGGGAGTTCACGGCGAGCGTCATAGGTCTCTCCGCTTCGGATAGAGTTAAAAACAATGGGGCCAGCTTTGCTGACTTTCCAGTCTGGACCGCTGACGATGGTTTGGGTAGAGCCGTCAGCGAGCTCGACTTCGAGGCGCAGGAGCAGGCGGGGAGAACGTCGCCAAGGGGCTTTCTCTCCATCCCACACGTCGGGGGTCGGCATGTCATACCAACCGCCACCAAGGAGCACTGCTACGGCATTGCGTCCTGGCTTGAGGTGTTCGTTGAGCTCGTGGGTCACGAAGAGCATGCGCTTGTCGTAATCGGTGAAGCCCGGATCGAGAACATTCTTGCCTACTTTAGCGCCGTTGATGCGGAGTTCGTAATAGCCCAAGCCGCAGATGTAGGCTCGCGCACGCGTGAAGGCAGGGGGGAGGTCAAACTCGTGGCGTAACATCACTGCGGGGTTCTCCATTCGAGAACTATCAGGCTCGCCGGGCTTGAGCTTGGGGAGTTTGACGATGTTCTCATCCATGCCAATCCAGCTGGCCTGCCACTCCTCAGGCGGACCCATCTCAAAATAGGCAGGGGCACTGAACAGACTTTGCTGGCCAACGTTGTCCCAAGTGCGGACACGCCAATAAACGCCCTGTCCAGGATGAAGGGCACGGCCGCCGTAGGGGAGGAGGTGGGCGTCAGCAGAGCTTACTTTGCCGCTATCCCACAGATCGGCTTCGCCTGCTTGGAGTTTCTTTTCGCTAGAGGCGGCTTGGAGGTGATAGGCGGTTTGGATGCAGCCGCGTCGATCTGAGATGAGCGCCCAACTGAGTTGGGGCGCTGTGGTCAGCCCGAGCGGTCGACGGATCTGGTCCGCAGTCAGTTGCCCGACCGAGAGGTCGGCCTTGGCGAGCGGGACCAGGAAAATGAGCGTTGCGAATATGGATTTCTTAAAAATAACGACCTCCTTAAAATATCATCGTTGGAATCTGAGCCCCCATTGTTTGCTCTATGACATTTTTTGCTCACAAAACAAACCGCCAAACCATCGCATATTTTGAAGCGTTCGTCTATTTCCATTCAATCTTAATGCTCATCTATAGCCAGCAGAACGCTTGAAGCTCCCTTGTTAACACGGTAAGGTGCCCGCGGGAACACACCTGCTGAGTTTGAATGATCCTGTAGGTCAAAGGACAAAGTAAATGC
>CAZSUM010000086.1:1690-9807 GCA_964610015.1 uncultured Lentisphaeraceae bacterium | reverse complement strand
GTTGCCGATGGAGGTGACGCTGTCCGGGATCGTAATGGAGGTGAGTGATACGCAGAAGAAGAAGGCGTATTCTCCGATATCGGTGACGCTGTTGCCGATCGTGGCGGATGCCGGCCGATGACCGTGCCTCGCTCTTTTTCATGACCAACCCCAATGCGCCTACCAGCATGATGCATGACAAGGCGGTGGTTATGGCGTTCTGTAAAGCCTTCGACGGGGTGGTGTTGATCGACGAGGCTTATGGCGACTTCGCGGATTCGAACTGCCTGGATCTCGCGTTGGCAGAGGAAAACAGGAACACCCTGGTGATGCGGACCTTCTCGAAATCTTTCTCGCTGGCAGGCCTGCGCTTCGGGTATGTGGTCGGGCCGGCGGCCCTGATCGGCGCACTCTATAAGATCAAGGACTCCTACAACATGGACATGCTCGCGCAGGTGGTGGGCTTGGCCGCGCTCGCTGACCTGTCTTACATGCAGGAGAACGTGCGCCGTATCCGCACGACGCGTGACCGGCTGACGAAGGCGCTGCGCAGCCGCGGCTGGAAGGTCTGTGAGTCGCAGACAAACTTCCTGTTTGCGCGTCCGCCGGACGGGGGCGCAAAAAAAGTATTCGAGGAATTGAAGGCCGCAAAGATCTTCGTGCGCTATTTCCCTGGGCCTGCCACGGGCGAATATCTCCGCATCACGGTCGGTACGGAAGAACAGATCGACGCGCTACTCCGGCAACTTGCGTGAACAGGCCGCATGATGTCCGCGACAAGGACGTGCCGGAACGGGTCACTCGTATTGAATGACCCATTCCGTTGCGGAAGTTTCAGTCGATATTGCCACGGCCTTTAAAAGGTCTAAGCTATTTGGCCTTGGGCTTACGCTTCGTCTTTGGCTTGCCCGTGGTTCGACGGCGCGAAATATCAATCACTGATGTGTCCAGATAGACCGTTCCTTTTCGCAACTTGGCAGTTCCGCCCGATGTTGTGATGTAGGTTTCAGTACGCTGGCTTCCCGTAGTTTTGTTGACTTTACTCTTCTGATACTTCCAGTCTGCCCCCGGTTGGCCATGCCCGACAAGGTCAGCAAACATGATCTGGATGAATCTGATGTCGCCAGACTCTTCATTAAGGCTAAAGCACGCTATAACATGCCATCCTGAGTGCCCGTTATGACTCTCTCCGCCCTTGTTGGCATTGACGGTGGATTTCACCTCCAAACCTGTTTCAGGGTGAGTCTCTTTACAGATCAAATCCGGATAACGCTGGTCATGATTGTGGTGGTAAGGTGTCAACCGTGAAAACGAGTCACACAGGATGTTTGACACGATGCCGCTGAAGTTGTTGCGTTGTATATACGCGGACAACGGTCGCTCCGACACCTTTCTCAGCGTTTCGTTAATCAGCCGTATGACCTTATGCGTCTCGTTCAAAGCTGCTGTGAGGTGTTCTAACGTCAGGCTAGGCGGTAAGGCCTCAGAGTTAATGAAGTAACCAGGATTTACAACTGGAATCGCAACTATCTCTGAAAAAGCCAGTTGAATGAGCGCCGGAATATTCGTGCCGAGAGCCTTCGCTAAGGTTTCCAAGACGCCGACCGTAAAATTCTCTTTACCATTTTCAACAGCGGATAGATACTGATAACTAATTCCAGCCTTTTCAGCGACTTTCTCTTGTGAAAGTCCGGCAGACTCGCGCAAGGCACGAAAGGTGTTTCCTATGACAGCGTTAGCCTGTGTAAGCATGTGGATAATGTAGCACTTGACGCCTGAACCGTCTTTCAACTATAGTTGAATAAATGAAAAAACCGACTTTGCTTTTGGGCAATTGCATGGACATAATGAATGATCTTGAGGACCATTCCATTCATGCTGTTTGCACAGACCCTCCGTATGGGTTAACCGAGTTCTCACAAGGTGAGGTCGAAAAACTGCGGTCCGGCCGTGGAGGCGTTTGGAGATTGCCCCCGAATTGGGATGGGTGTAAGCGCCGTCCACTTCCGAGATTCACCGTTCTTTCCGATGAACAACGAAAAGACATTGAGGTGTTCTTTAGGAAGTGGGCTGCTGTTCTTATGCCGAAACTCCGACCTGGCGGTCATGTTTTAATCGCGGGAAATCCGACTCTTCAAATGTATGTACAGAGTGCCATGGTCGCCGGTGGTTACGAGAATCGAGGAACCTTATTGCGCATTTACCACGGTTTTCGAGGCGGCGACCGCCCTAAGAACGCTGAGAAAGAGTTTCCCGATGTGTGTGTGACCCCGCGCGGCAACTTCGAGCCTTGGATGCTTTTTCGTAAACCGATCTCGGAAAAAACCGTGGCGGAAAATCTGAGAAGATGGGATACAGGCGGGTTGCGTATGCTTGAGGGCGGAAAACCGCTGCCTGATGTGATTCCAAGCTTCAAGACCCCAGCTTGCGAACGTGCGATTGTCGATCATCCGTCGCTTAAACCCCAGCACCTGATGCGAATTCTAGTGCGCACGTTACTGCCATTGGGAAGAGGCGTTATCCTCGATCCTTTTATGGGCGGCGGTTCTACCTTAGCTGCCGCGGCAATTGTCGGATACGACTCAATAGGATTTGAAATTGATCTCGAGTATTTCGAACTGGCTAAACGCGCCATATTCCCTTTGGCGGCTCTTTATCCCGATCTGGATGGTTCAGTTATCGAAACGCCGTTAAGCAAATATCCTCCAACGGAGGAAGACGAGGGTTACAAACAACTTTATTTATTAAAAAAAACAGATGGCTATCTGGACAACATTAAATCAGGGAAGCGCAGCAGGAAGGTTAAATAGCCACGAGCCGATTACGTTCGAACGCGGTATCGGGAACGTAGCTGGACATCGGGACAAACAGGCTGGCGTCGGAATGATTGCGGGAGGTGGAAGGGCTGCGTATCCTTGAACGGGAGTCGGGGAAGAAGTGCGTGCGTGAGGTTTTGTATAAAGTGTCGCCGTTTCTGGTAGGGGCGCATCCCCCTTCGGGACGCCGTAGCCTTGGCAGAGGTGCCGAGGTATCCGAGAAGATGGGTTGCCCAGTCATCCTAATTTTCGGTGGTGCTTTCATTCGACGCAACATGCGGTTTGTAACTTTTTTCTTTTCCGGTGTTGCAATCCTGCGCGTAGCAGATTAAAGTAAATACGCTAAATGGCTTAAGTGGTATTAACCGCAATCAACACAGGCAGAGAGTTGGGAGAACAAGATGAAAAGAGTGTTTGGTATCCGACAGCAGACCTGTTTTCTCAGTGTCGTGGCAACTTGTTGTCTTTCGGCAACCTTGGCAGATGCGCAGACGACTCGTTTGGGGCAGATGCGAACGGGGCCAGCAACCGCTGTTACTGCAGGGTCTGATAAGCAAGATGAAGTTAAGATTACCCGTATGCCGCCTCCCAATAAAACGGCGATGGTCAGGACCCCCGAGTTTAATGTCAATGTCCAGAATACCATGCCAAAGGTCACGCGCCGTCCACGTGAATGGGCGCTATTTGAAGTCAAGTACGAGACGCGCGCGAAGTGGACAGATGAACTTGCGTTTAGCTTTCATGTCATGACCAAGGGTAAGGACGAAGAGGGCAAGGATGGCTTTAGCTACTATACCCTGACTCTACGCTATATTGATATTCCTAAAGGTGAGCACATGAGCTGTGTTGCGTTGCCGCCGAGTCAGGTGGAGCGGCACGGTGAACCGGTTGCGGTTGCCTTGGAGATCACCAGCAAGGAAGGCAAGATTCTGGACAGCAATGCTGAATCTGTGATCCCGTTGCCTGAAAAGTGGTGGAAAGAGAGTAAAGTGCTCGATAATTCGGCATTGAAGCGGCGTACGGGGATACTGGACCGCTCCAAAACCCCCTTCGCCCTTATTAACGCGGACGACTACGAGGTGGTGCAATAGTGTTCTCGACTGATCGCATTCTCGCGCTGAACGTAGGAGCGAGTAAACTTGTTCTGGCCGAGTTCGTTGTTAAGAGCGGCCTGCCTCCGGAGTTAATCAACTACGGGATTCAGTCGCTTGGTGCCGAACCCGAGAGCGATGCGGACGTGGGCTCCTTGCTGTCTGCTACGATCCATGAGATCATGCGGACACATGGGATTCATAAAGCGCCATTGATGCTCTCTCTTTCGGGCCAGATGGTGTTTCCGCGTTTTGTACGTCTGCCTGCTGTGGGTGAAGAAAAACTCCAGCAGATGGTGCAGTATGAGGTGGAACAAAACGTTCCCTTCCCCATGGATGAGATCGTCTGGAACCACCAGTTCATCGGGGATGCCTCCTCTGGTGAACAGTGCGCCATGATCGTGGCCGCCAAAACTGAGAACGTGCGCGAGATCACCGACAGTTTGGTCAAGGTCGGGTTGGAGCCGGATACCGTAGATGTGGCACCCATGGCACTCTACAACTGCCTGCGATATAACTATGCCGACCTTGACGGGTGCTCCATGTTGCTGGATATTGGCGCCCGTTCGACGAATCTAATTTTTATTGAGGATGAGAAGATCTATAACCGGTGCATTCCGGTTGCTGGTAACGCGATTACGCAAGAGTTAGCTAAGAGCTTTCAGGTCTCCTTTGCTGAAGCTGAGGCCCTCAAATGTCAGCGTGGTTTTGTTGCCCTCGGTGGGGTCTTCGCCTCGTCTGACGAAACAACGGAGCGGATTTCCAAGGTCGTTCGTAATGTCGTCACGCGTCTGCATGCTGAGATTAGCCGTTCAATCAATTTTTATCGCAGTCAGCAGGGGGGTAATCCGCCTGTGCGCATCTTCTTGACGGGTGGTTCTGCGGTGTTGCCGCATCTGGATACCTTCTTCCGTGAGAAATTGCAGGTTGACGTGATTTTCCTTAACCCCTTCTCCAATGTCGCGGTGGGCAATCGGATTGACCGTGAGAAGGCTGGGTTAGATGCTTTTGTGCTGGCTGAGACGGTCGGGCTGGCCTTGCGGCGCTCGCTGGCCTGTCCAGTAGAAATCAACTTGATGCCCCCTGAGATCGTCAAGCGTAAGTCACTCGAACGGCGGATTCCCTTCTTTGCTCTTGCCGCAGCGGGTTTGTTGCTGAGCCTCGGCATTTGGACCATGTACCTCAAGCAGATGGAAGCGCTCTACGTTTCTCAAGGCACACAGGTCGCCAGAAAATTAGTTGCTTGTAAACAGATGCAGACGAAGTTAGCCCGGGCTGAGCAAGAGCAGCGGATTGTTTTGGATAAGGCTGACGCCATGCGAGAGCTGTTGTCGCAACGGGGTGCTTGGCTCAAACGTGTCGATGCGGTACGCAAAAGTTTGTTTGAGGGCATGTGGCTAACTGAACTGTCTCCTGTAAAAGATAGCGGAGGCATGGTAACGGGCGTGCGATTGATTGGTCGTGGCTGGGCTGATCGGCACCGTGAGATTGAGGAAAAGGCTCGCGCCGCTGGACGCACGGCAACTGCTGTTGAAGAGTTGCGCGACCGGTTGAAGACACAGTCGGTCTTCAGTAACGAGCCGCAAGGTGTCCGGATCGTTGGGGTCAAGGATGTCGGGGCTTATCTGATCGAATTTACTATTGAGGCGGCACTGGCTCCTGCAGCGCCTGCCCCGAAGGATGCGGCGTCACGATGAAACGGCAACATCTAGTTTTACTTATTGTAGGGGGGCTGATCACAGCTGCCTGTATCGGCACAGGATGGTTCCTCGTGTCAGCTATGCTTGCCAAGACGGCGGCAGTGGAAAAACGGAATACCGCGTACGCTGCTGTTGAGCGGATTTATAACGCTAAGGTTTTTCCGAATGACGAAACCATTGTGCGCGTTAAGGAGGACGAAAAAGCCATTGATAACTGGTTGCAAGCCGCCTCAAAGCTCGTCCATGCCGGCGACTTAGCCATTGAGCCGAAAAGCCCGACAGGCTTTAAACAGTCGTTACAGGCAACGGTTCGCGAACTCTCATCATTGTCCGGTAGCGTTAATGGCAAGATCGTTTCGTCTGGTTTTCACTTTGGTTTTGATAAGTTTCTCGGTGAGTCAGACAGTCTGCCGGCAAGTGAACATGTGGCCATTTTGGATCGGCAACTGGTGATCATTGACCGCCTTTGTCACGAACTGCATGCTGCCAAGGTGTTGGAAATCAAAGCCGTTCAACGTGAAACATTTGATGTGGTATCGCAGGATCCCGCAGAACAGCGTCGGGAACCCACCACCAGCCGTCGCCGCCGGAGTCGTGACGCCGACGAGGCGACGCCCAAAAAACAGACGGTAACGCCGGAAAGCCAACTCTTTTCAAAACAGCGCTTCTCGTTTGAATTTATCGCTCGACCGGCAGCTTTTATCCATGCGCTCAACCGACTGGCAGCGGTGGATCTGTTTGTCGTTGTTGCAGAGGTTGAGTTTAAGAAAACGAGCGATCCCTTTGCACGACAGGAAACCCTGAAACGGGGTGACACGAGTGCGACTGACAATGAGCCTGTTCAAAAGATCGACCCTGCTCGTGTCCCCCATGCCCAACGCATTGTGACGGATCCTGATTTGGACGCACCGGTTAGCGTAAAAATTGATGTTGACGTCTACTCGTTTGAGGGAGTGTAACCCGTGGCCCTGAAAATCCCTGACCTTCCGCTTTTGCGGCATTATGACAAACTAATCGCAGTTGGCGTATTGGTCGCCCTGCTGATTTCGCTCTTCTATCTGACTCATGCTGGGGCTACCCAAAAAGAGGCGGAGTCTAACTATATTCAAAAACTTGAAAGTCTAAAACCCGTTGCCTCCCTCCCTGAACCGATGTCGCTGGAAAACTACGAAGTTGCGACCCGTCAGGCACGGACGCCATTGCAGTTGACCATTTCTGATAACCAAGAGGCCGGCTTCATGACGCCCGAACGTCGCGTGAGTTGCGTGGTGCCGGCTTGTGGTAAACCGATTCCGTATGCCGCGCAAGTCTGCCCCTTCTGTGGCGGGAAACAGCCGACGGCACCCGAATTTGATGCGGAGCTCGACACCGATGGCGATGGGATGTCCGACAAGGTCGAACTTGAACTTGGACTCAATCCAAAGGATCCCTCCGATGCTACAGGGGATCTGGACAATGATGGCTTCAAAAATTTGGAAGAACTCCAAGCGAAAACCGATCCCAAGGATCCGAAATCGCATCCGGCACTTGTCAATCTGCTTCGCGTCAAAGAGCTTCGTGGCAAACGCCTGCCTTTGATCTTCAGCGGCGTCAACAAAATGCCAGATGGCAAAATGCAACTTGTTTTCAACCAAACCGAGCCCGTCACCCGTACAGTCTGGATCAAAGAGGGCGAACAAATTGGTGATACCGACTACATCGCGGAAAAAGTTGAAATCAAGTTTGAAGAACGCGAAAATCCTAAAATGCCAGGAATCAAAAAACGCGTGGATATTTCACTCGTGACGCTCAAGCGTAAGAGTGACAAGAAAACAATCAAACTCCAGTTGAATGAACGTGGAAAGAACACCGATATTGAAGCGGTGATCGTGTTGCCACTTGATCAATCGGAGTTTACAGTGATCGAAAACAGCACACTAAAAGTCCGCGAAGAGACCTATCGGGTGTTGTCGATTGACGTTGAGGCAACGTCGGTCATAATCGAGAATCTTGAGAATGGACAACAAAAAATTGTTCACAAGCTTGATTCGTGATTAAAAGCAAGGTATATTAAGCATTCAATTTACTGCTTACAGGGTGAAAAGCTGCCACACAAAGAGGAGTCTCCCCAGATGACGCAAAGTTCTAGGTGGTTTTTAGTATCAGGTCTTGGAGTTATAATCTGTTGTGCCATGACCTATTTGCACGCTCAGGATGATCTTGAAGCGCTCTTACAAGACTTGGGCGGGCAAAAGAAAAAAGAGAAGGTTGAGGAGAAACCGGCACCCGCTGCCGAAGCTCCTGCCAAAGAAGCGGCTGTTGTCGAAGCCCCTGCGGTTGCGGCACCTGCTGTCGAGGCCCCTGCGGTTGCGGCACCTGCTGTCGAGGCCCCTGCGGTTGCGGCACCCGCTGTCGAAGCCCCTGCGGTTGCGGCCCCTGCTGTTGAAGCACCTGCTGTGGAAGTAGTCGCAACTCCGGCTGTAGCTCCTGAAGCTGAAAAAACAGGTGCTGTTGATGATCGCGCGAGTCTGGTGTCAGAATTGGTAACACTT
>CAZSUM010000086.1:0-1680 GCA_964610015.1 uncultured Lentisphaeraceae bacterium | reverse complement strand
GTCGATCCGTCGTAAATCGCTGGACGATCACGGGTATGCCTCTCTGCAGGCCGGGCGTGAGGCCCTAGAGTCAGGAGACTATAAGCTCGCGCGTGACCAGTTTAAACAAGCCCTTGATTTCATTGTGACCCGCCCCGCTACGTTGGAAGCACGCGCAGAGGCCCGCAACGGAATCGCCGAGGCGCTCTACCGTGAGGCCAAACAGGCGACCAAAAAAGGCAACTACGAAGCTGCCATGCCCTTGGCTGTACAAGCGCAGGAAGCTGGCCATCCACATGCGAGTCGTTTGATCGATACACTCAAAAAAGAGCCTGAGAAACAGGATCTGGATGTTTCCGCAATTGCTCACCGCGTTAATGATAAAGATTACAAAGAACAACGCGATGAAACGCGTCGTCGCCTGCGTAATTCGCGTCAATTCTACACCACCGGTGAATATGACAAAGCCATGGAAGAGTGCGAGTTAATTTTACGCGACTACCCGAACAATACCGAAGCCATGGCGTTGCGGGACCGGATTGCGGACAAGATGACAACGGTTGCGGACATTGAATTGGAAGCCACACGCAGTCAGATGATCAGTGACGTGCGGAAGACGTGGACCCCCGAGCGCTACGCGATTGATAGTGCACAGGCACCCAGAGGCAAGCATGAGATGACCTCTAAGCGTGCGCCATCTGAGATCAGCTCTACTCGCACCTCGGAACAGGTCATTCAGCAAAAGTTGCGCGACATTGTGATTCCAGAGGTTACGTTCCGCCCGCCCGCTTCGATTATCGATGCTGTCGACTTCTTCAAACAGGCCAGTCGTGACTATGACAAGCCGGAGATCCCTGTTGAGCAGAGGGGTGTGAACCTCGTGTTGAAACTGCCAACTGGCGCAAGCGCGAACGCCGCTGCTGCACCCGTATCCGACGATCCCTTCGCGGCGAGTAGCACACCGGCTGCCGCTGGTGGTGTGCCGCAAATCTCAGCCATGAGTGCTCGCTTTATCAGCCTCTACGATGCGCTGAAACTGGTCTGTGATGTCACGGGTATGAAGTTCCGGATTCGCGGCAATATCGTGATGATCGTGCCCTCGAATGATCCAGATGACGAATTGGTCACCCGGTCATACAATGTGTTGGCGACACTGCAGGAACGCGTAGGCGCTGCACAAAGTGAGCTGACGCAGACCCGCGGCGGGGGTGATACCACCTTTATGCAGCAGTCAGATATGACCCAAAAGCAGGACTGGAAAAGCTTCTTCCAGCAGATGGGTGTCAAGTGGCCGGAAGGCTCATCAATTTCTTATATGGCGACCATCGGCAAGTTACGTGTGACGAACACTGCTGAAGAGTTGGCTTCCTTTGAGCAAGTATTGCAGGATCTGAATGTGACGCGTCTGATCGAGATTGAGGCGCGTTTTGTTGAGGTTTCGCAGAAAGATCTCAACTCAATGGGCTTCGAGTGGTTGCTCAACAGCGACTTCAGCTTTGACGCTGGCGGTTTTCTCAACAAGGCGCTAAGCCTTAAAGAAGTGAGCAATAAGAGAAGTCCGCTGTTGGATCAAAGCGGCGATGCAATGTATGACGCATCGGGCAATGCCTTGCAGCAATATCTTCCCTACAACAGTTTGGGGCGCACAGCAGACGGCGATTATACGATTATTGGCGGCGGAGGCGAAGAAATAATTGATGG
>CAZSUM010000085.1:0-9829 GCA_964610015.1 uncultured Lentisphaeraceae bacterium | reverse complement strand
TCTACGGTGAGATCACTGATCTGACGTTCGTAATTTCCCGGTGTGGCTGATGTAAAGACGATGGGGCCGACTTTACCCATAAATTCACTAAATTCGAGTGGTCGATTATCCTTGGCTGACGGAAGTCGGAACCCATGTGTGATGAGCGTTTGCTTTCGCGCTTGATCCCCATTATACATGGCGTGGAGTTGTGGAAGCGTGACATGTGACTCATCGATAATGGTCAGAAATTCAGAGTCAAAATAGTCCAGCAAGCACGCAGGAGCGACACCTGCGGCACGGCCTGCGAGATGACGCGAATAGTTTTCAATGCCATTGCAGTAGCCGAGTTCTTTCAACATTTCGAGATCAAATTCAGTGCGTTGCCGTATGCGTTGTGCTTCAAGTAATTTACCTTCACGTTCAAAAACAACAAGTTGTTCGTCTAATTCGTGTCGAATAAGGCTGAGGGCGGCTTCGACTTTTGACTTTGGCATGACAAAGTGCTTGGCGGGTGAAATAACGGATCGCAAAAGCGGAATCCCTTGCTTTCCAGTTACTGGATCTAACACACGCAGTTCTTCCACCTCATCACCAAAGAAGGTAACTCGCACACCGGTGGTTTCATAAGAGGGGAAGATGTCAACCGTATCTCCGCGCACGCGGAAGGTGCCAGGTTGCGGCTCATAATCATTGCGCATGTACTGGATGTTCACTAGGTCTTCGAGCAGGTTGTCACGGTCGAGTTGTAATCCGGGTTTGAGATCTATCAGCATCTCGCGATAATCTTCAGGAGAGCCCAGTCCGTAGATGCACGACACTGAAGCGACAATGATCACATCGCGTCGGCCTAACAAGGCGTTTGTTGCACCCAATCGGTAGCGTTCGATCTCCTCATTGATAGAGGAATCTTTTTCAATATAGGTGTCGGTTTGGGGAATATAGGCTTCTGGTTGGTAATAATCATAATAACTGACAAAATATTCAACCGCATTTTCAGGAAAGAATCCTTTGAGTTCTGAGAAGAGCTGTGCTGCCAGCGTTTTGTTGTGTGAGATGATGAGAGTCGGACGGCCCCATGCGCAAATGAGATTGGCGAGTGTAAAGGTTTTGCCAGAGCCGGTTACGCCTTCTAGCGTCAAGCGCTTTGCGCCAGCGTTTAGGCCCTTTGCCAGCGTGGCAATTGCCTGTGGTTGATCGCCTGCTGGTTGGTAATCCGAGACGATCTTAAACTCGGCCATGCCGCTTTTCATTTTCAGGCTCCCCTCGTGTGTCCGACAAGCCCTCATCATTTGTATCCAGAACGGCTTGGGTCACAGCGTCAACTTATAGGAAAGCAGGGTAGGGGGTGTCAATGCGATAATGTGTGTGCCTTCCGAGAAGGGTGCCTTCTCAAGCAATCTTCGTGGCGATAAAATTCTTTCGCGATTGAATTTGACGGGGCAGACCAAGATTGATAAAGTTTGGGCTCTTATTTTTTACGTATCGGGGCGTAGCGCAGACTGGTAGCGCGTTTGCTTGGGGTGCAAAAGGTCCCGGGTTCAAATCCCGGCGCTCCGACCATTTTTTGAGTATGAAACCTTGGAAACAGTAATGTTTTCGAGGTTTTTGTTTTTTATCAGGAGTATGTTTTAGAGAACCGATGTGCCGGTGTGCTAGGTGGCGTTATGGCATACTGATTGTCAGCGTTAGGTGTTTGATGCTCTTCCGCATGTGGTGGTTGCTTGTCAGTTCAGGGGAAATATGCTATTACCACACTTTGTTTCCGCCGAATGGTACGGCGGGTTTATTGATTGGAAGAGGATGCTGTGACGGATCGTGAGGCTTTGATTGCCTTGAATCAGGTTCAGGGGCTGGGGTCGATCACTGTGAAACGAATGATCGATCGCTTTGGCTCTGCAGGAGCTATTTTTGAAGCTGCTGAGTTAGATCTGGTATTGGTTCAAGGGATTAGTCGTGATCGTGCACACCAATTGCATGTGACGCTCAAAGATGTTTCGGCGGCAAATGAATTGGAACGTGCTGCGAAAACCGGAGTACGCCTAGTGACTTGGGTGGATCCCGAATATCCTGTGTTACTGAAGGAAATTGCAGATCCATCGCTGGTGCTTTATGTAGCCGGGGAGCCTCAGGCGCTTAGCGGGCCTAGCATTGCAGTAGTTGGAACCCGGCATCCGACGATTTACGGGCGTGAGATGGCGCGACTTTTTGGGTATCGTTTGGCGAGTGCCGGTTATGTGGTGATCAGTGGTTTGGCGGTGGGGATCGACACTGAGGCGCATACAGGTGCGGTTAAAGCAAAAGGTCGTACAGTGGCTGTTTTGGGGGGCGCATTAGACTGTCTCTTCCCTCGTGAAAATGCGGGATTAGCGCGTGAGATCGTAGCACAAGGAGGGGCTGTGGTTTCAGAGTATCCCTTTGGCCGACAACCTGATCGTCAGACGTTTCCCATGCGCAACCGTATTGTCAGTGGTCTGTCCAAGGGAGTTCTGGTGGTCGAAGCACCTTATAACAGCGGAACGCTTATTACTGTGAACCAAGCGTTGGACCAAGGGCGTGTGGTCATGGCGGTTCCGGGGCGAGTTGATTCGCCGGTGTCGCAGGGGTGTCATCGGCTCCTGCGTGAGGGCGCCCGCTTGGTGACCTCTGCGGACGAGGTATTGGAAGAGGTGGAAGATCTGATCACCGGAATGAATCGGCAGGGTGCTACACTAAAAACGCGATGCTCTGAACCAAAGGAAATAGCAGGTACGCGGCCAGAGGCTAGCCTGTCGAAGGAAGAGCGGTGTGTGTTGGCACAGATTGACAATGAAGAGATTTCGGTAGATCAGGTGGTGCGTGAGAGTGGATTAGATGCTGGCAAGGTGAATGCATTGCTGGTAGGGTTACGAATCAAACGGATGGTCCAGTTGTTGCCAGGGGGTCGCGTGACACGAGCCCGAAAGATTGACTAAGGAATTTTAGGTGTGGCGGATACTGTCACAGGGTTTGAGTAAACGTTTTGTTTAAGGAGGTCTGGATATGGGAAAGAAATTGGTGATTGTTGAGTCGCCTGCTAAGGCGAAAACCATTGGAAAAATTTTAGGTTCGGGATATGTGGTGAAGTCATCTGTCGGACATATCCGTGATTTGCCAGAACGCACTTTGGGTGTGGATATCGAGCATGGCTTTCAGCCCAAATATGTGCTTTCAAAGGGAAAAGCTAAAATTGTCGCCGAGTTGAAAAAAGAGGCCAAGGCGTGTGATGAAATCTTTCTTGCGCCTGATCCTGATCGTGAGGGAGAGGCCATTGCTTGGCATTTACAAGAGACGCTGGCGGATGTGGCCAAGGATAAGCCAGTACACAGGGTGATGTATAACGAGATTACCCCGCGAGCAGTTAAGGCGGCTTTTGAGTCTCCGGGGTGTATTGATAAGGCGCGTGTGGATGCGCAACAAGCGCGACGAATTCTGGATCGAATTGTTGGTTATATGGTGAGCCCGATGTTGTGGCGTCGTCTGAAACGGGGCTTAAGTGCGGGACGCGTGCAGTCTGTTGCGCTGCGCTTGCTGGCAGAGCGTGAGCGTCAGATTCAGGCCTTTACGCCCGAAGCATACTGGGTGATGGGGGCACTTGTGCGACGGATCTCTGCGCCTCTAGACCCGTTTTCAATTAAGCTCGTAAGAGTTGATGGCGAGAAGCTTGCGATCAATGAGGATGCTGCTGCTCATGCGCTGTTGGAGGATTTGGCAGGGTGCGCTCTGCGAGTGAAGGATATTCGTGTTCGTGAAACCACGCGACGGCCTTTACCGCCTTTCATTACTTCGACTCTTCAGCAGGCGGCTTCAAGTTTTTGTGGGTTTTCGCCCAATCGCACCATGAGTTTGGCACAGAAACTTTACGAAGGTATCAATCTTGGATCGGGGGGGCCGGTTGGGTTGATCACCTATATGCGTACGGATTCAGTGCATGTGGCTACTGACGCGCAGGCAGCCACGCGTGCGTTTATTACAGATTCTTATGGAAACGATTATTATCCGAAGACCCCCAATTTCTTTAAAAGTCGTGCGAGTGCTCAGGAAGCGCATGAAGCGATTCGCCCGACAGATGTTACCCGTACGCCGCAGAGCTTAAAGGGTGTTTTGGATGCGCCGTCTCTCAAGCTCTATGATCTGATTTGGCGACGATTTGTGGCTAGTCAGATGATGGCTGCCCGAATTGCGCAAAAAACGGTTGAAATTGAGCCCTTACGTCAAGAGGGGGATGACAAACCGTTGCAACATGCCTACAGCTTTACGGTGGCGGCCTCTGAGATTTTATTTGATGGATTCCTTAAAGTGATGGCTCTGGATATTCGTAAGAAGAAACCAGAGGACGATGAGGATGAAGAAATTGAGGAGGTTGATCGTCTGCCACCACTGGAAAAAGGTGACCCGCTGGAGCCTTTGGAGTGGTTGAGTGAGCGTAAGGAGACTAAACCTCCTGCGCGTTACAGTGAGGCTTCACTCATCCGTGCATTGGAAGCCAATGGCGTGGGGCGTCCTTCAACCTATGCGGCGATTATTGAGACGTTGAACACGCGTGATTATTCAACGCGTGAAAAGAAACAACTGACGCCCACGACGTTGGGTTTGGAAGTCAACGATTTATTGGTTGCCAAACTTGGACAGCTTTTTGATGTTGGGTTTACGGCCAAGATGGAGGAGAGCCTCGACCAGATTGAAGAAGGTAACGTTGAGTGGACTGAGATGATGACCGATTTCTTCCAGCGCTTCAGCGTCTGGATGGAGCAAGCTAAAGAGCCGCCCGCTGATGCAGGGAAGGTGTCTTCAGTGCTTGCGTTGTTGGAACATGTGACGACGTGGGCTCCTGAGGTTCAGCGTGGCAATAGTAAACGGGTCTATAGTGATGACCGCTTTGTAAAATCAGTTCGCGAACAGATCGAAACAGGCAAAAAGCCTGTATCGGATAAGCAATTGGTGGCACTTGCTAAGATTGCCATACGGTATTGCGAACAGATTCCAGAAGCTGAAAGTACATTGAAAGCATTGGGCTTTGATGAAGTTGTTGCGTCCGATAAAGCAGCCCCTGCGCAGGAAGAGGTCATGCGCCGTTTTGCCGTGCTGAGCGCGGTTGAGTTGTCGGAACGTCAGCTTAAATTTGTGGATTCTCTGAAACATCAGGCCGAAAGTGGACGTAAGTTGAGCGAAAAGCAACTTGCGGCGATTGATCGTATGATTATTCAGAATGCGGCACAAATTGAGAATTTTGAAGAGGCCAAAGCTTCATTGGGGTTGACACTTGATGAATCCGAATTGCCGCAGGATCTTGAGAGTCCTGTGCTTTTGGAGATGTTGGGACAAGTGGCGACGTGGCAGGAACCGGTGCAACGTGGCAAGATGACCTTTGATGATCAGGCCTTTTTTGCCAGCCTGTCAGATCAGTTCAATCGCAAACGCTCGCTCTCTCCTCGGCAACGGTATGCGATGAAGCGAATGGTGTTTCGATACAAAGCGCAAATCACAAATTTCGATGATTACGCGGCTCGATTGGGCTTAAACAACAAGAAGAGCAGCGCGAAAAAGTCAGAAGAATGAGGATGTCGGCGGCATCAGGAAGGTCGCTGTGAAAGAAATGGCAGGAGAAGATCTGGCTGTGCGGCTTGGTGATTTGCCGCCAGAGCCTATGCCTGTGCGGGCGGATGTTGTTATGGATCCGGCTGTTCAGCGATTTGTTCGGTATTTAGAGTCTGAGCGGAATGCTTCCGACCACACGGTGACTGGGTATGTTCAAGATATTGGACAGTTTGCGGCCTTTGTTTGGTCTGATATGGATCGGATAAAGTCGCCGTTTGCGTGGGGTGAACCTGACCGAAATTGTGCACGGGCCTTTCTGTCTGCGTTTCACCGTGGCAACCATGCGCCCGCAACGACACGCAGGAAACTTTCTTCCTTACGTGCTTTCTATCGGTATCTTGAGAGCGAAGGGCATGTCATGAGCCAGCCTTTTGCCGGATTACGTGGCCCCCGACTGGGACGACACTTGCCTGCCATTCTGAGTGTTCAGCAGGTGGCCGCATTATTGTCTGCACCCGGGCAGGCTTTGGAAGCCAAGAAGACACGGCTTGGCGGGAAATTGGCGCCATGGATGGTTTATGCTGCTTTGCGCGATACCGCCATCTTTGAGGTGCTTTACAGCACAGGGTGCCGAATCAGCGAGGTGGCGGCGCTGACTTGGGGTGAGATTCGTTTCGATCAAGGGACGACCGTGGTAGAGGGAAAGGGACGAAAGCAGCGGCTTTGTGTTTTGGGGCATCCGGCCTGCACGGCGTTGCTTCAGTTACGCGAGTGGGCAAATCGACTTTGGGCTGGTGCTGGCGCGGATGACCATGAGTTGTTTCTAAATCGACATGGAGGGGGATTGAGTCATCGCTCGATTGAGCGGCAGGTGAAAGTTTGGTTACTGGCTGCTGGTCTACCTTCAGAGATCACCCCGCACAAGTTGCGACATAGCTTTGCAACGCATCTGCTGGATGCGGGTGCGGATTTGCGTAGTGTGCAGGAGATGTTAGGGCACGCCAGTCTCTCAACCACACAGATCTATACGCAGGTCTCGATTGAACGCTTAAAAGCTGAGTACACCAAAGCGCATCCGCGTGCGTGAGCTAAGCGAGCGCTTCAAAGTTGATTGAGCATTTCAATGACGATGCGTCCGGTGGTTAGAAAACTCTCAACCGCGAGTTTGTCGAGTGTGTCCTTTGGCGTGTGCCAATAATCATTCAGTTCGGGACGACTTCCAAACGAAAAGTCGATTAAATTTACTGCTGGATAACCGAGATCGAGAAAGGCTTGGTGGTCATCATAAATGATGCCATCGAACAAGCCGATCTGATCACGCACGCCACTGGCTTCTGCGGCTTTGAGCGACAGCAGGCGCAGGGCCGGGGTTCCATTATGGGGTACGGTGATTTTTAGGTCACGATCGCCGATCATATCCATGAGAATAACAGCTCGGATTTTGGTCTTGGCTTGCTTTAAAGCAAGGGCTAGATGTTTACTGCCATGAAATCCATCGTGTGGACCATAGGCGATCATGCACTCTTCGCCATCCATAAAGCCACACAGGATGTTATGTTTTAAGGGGGGTGACGCTTGGAGAAGGATGGCTAGTTCAATGAGCAGTCCTGTAGAGGACCCGCTGTCATTGGCTCCTTGAAAACCCGGTCCAATGCCGCTCATCGTGTCGAAGTGTGATAGCAAAACAATCCATTCGTCACTCTGTCCTGGGAGTGAGGCGAGCACATTCACAAACGGTTTTTCTCCGCGAGGGGTCTTTTCGTAAAAACGATCAACCCGTGTGGTGATGCCCGTCGCTGCAAGCTGGTCGCGAATCCATTCAGCGGCTTGTTCTGCACCGGGTGTGCCCGCATCGCGCGGGGTACAGGTCGTCACCAGTTTGCGGGTGTGGTTCAGCGCGTTGGTTGCATGCGTGGCCGTGAAGGTTAAAACGGGCTGTGCGGTGAGCGGTGTGGGGACATTTGAGTTGTCGCACCCCATCAAGAGTGCGGCAGCGAGAAACATGGAGAGGCACATGAGCATATTTTCTGTAAAAGCGCGATCCGAATACCGAGCAAGGGTTAATCCAGTGTGATGCCGAGTAGGAGGAGCACACGGTCAAGGTCGCTATTGTCGTAAAAATCGATTTCGAGAATTCCCTTGGTATGCTTGCCATTGGCGTGGGTCATTCCAGAGGTTAAACGGATGGCAGTTCCAAAATGACGGTGCAGCCGATCGGCTAGATCTCTCACATAGCTCTCAGGAAGGTCGGGAGTGGCCGAGCGACGTGTTGTATCGTTTGCGGCATCTGCTTTGCGACGGGCAATGGTCTTTTCCAGTGTTCGAACTGTTAAGCCCTCGGTCACACATTTGCGGCCCAAGAGGGTTTGTTCGGTACTGTCGGTTAATCCTAGTAGCACTTTAGCATGGCCTGTTGAGAGCAGCCCACTGCCAACGAGTTGTTTCACTTCGTCAGGAAGGTCCAACAAACGCAGGGCATTTGCCACAGTTGCGCGTGCCTTGCCAACGCGGTCGGCGACATCTTGTTGTGTGAGGCTGAAGACTTCAGATAGTGTGCGATATCCTTCAGCTTCCTCAATGACGTTGAGATCTTGGCGTTGAATATTCTCAATAATGGCCAACTCAGCGGCTCGTCGGTCTTCAGCATCGACCAGCATGACGGGTACTTTGCTGAGGCCAGCTTCCATGGCTGCTCGCAGACGGCGTTCACCAGCAATCAACTCATGGCGTCCGGCTGCGGTTTTACGGCAGATTAGCGGTTGGATCACCCCGTTACTTTTGATGGATTCTGCGAGTTCGCGCAAGGCGTCTTCATCAAAGGTCTGACGCGGTTGCCAAGGAGAACGTTCAATCTCAGCAACGGGCACGTCGAAAACCGTGTGGTGCGCGTCAACGGGTACGTATGAGGTTGAAGCCTGTGTTGCAGGTTTTGACACTGCATCAGAGGGCGTCATTTTATCAGCGGTACCCGATGTTGGGTGCGGGGTAACGTGGGTGCCAATTAACGCCCCTAGGCCGCGCCCCAAACCGGGTTTCGGGTGACGCTGTTTACTGGCAGTCGGTGCGGCCTGCATTTTCTTTTCAGTTTTGACCGTACGCTGGGGTGTTTTCTTTTTGGCGCTCATGGATAAATTCCTGGTCGATTAAGTCCCGTCGTTTCTGGAAGCCCGAACATGACGTTCATGTTTTGCAGAGCAGATCCTGCCTGACCTTTCATCAAATTATCGATATACGATACAATCCGGATTCGATTGACGCGGCTATCGATACTGACCACCAGGTTGCAGAAGTTGGTGCCACGTACATGCTGCGTGCCGATAGCGGCCTTGCTGTCGTAGACTCGAACAAAGGGACTGTTGCGGTAGAATTCGCGGTAGATTGCCACAAGATCGGCTTCGGAAACGGGCTGTGTAAGGGTGGCATAAAGAGTTGAGAGAATTCCTCGGCAAACAGGAACAACCTGCGCTGTAAAGGTGATTTTAACATCACGGCCATCAAGCAGACTCAATTCGCGCTCGACCTCACAAACATGCTGGTGCCCCGCGAGTTTGTACGCATTCATCTGTTCATAACGGGCAGGATAATGGAATGTAGCATTGACTTTTTTACCTGCACCGGAAACGCCGGTTTTACAATCGCAAATCACACTGTTTGGCACCATTAGGTGGTGGTGTGCAGCAGGCGCAAGTCCAAGGATACAACTGCATGCGAAACAGCCCGGATTGCCGACGATGTCACTTTTGGCAATTTTTTCACGGTGCAATTCAGTTAGACCATAAGCATTGCGGCCCAACAATTGAGCGGTAGCATGTGAGGGGTCTTTGCCGATACGTGTGGCGTAATCGGCATACGCTTCAGCCGTAGTGAATCGGAAGTCGCCACTGTAATCAATCACTTTAGCGCCTTTTGCCAGTTCTGAAGGGGCAGCGGACATGCCAACCTTGTCCGGTGTAGCAAAGAAGACGAGATCAACCTGCTCTTGCGCACGTGGGTCCTCGGATGCCAACACAGGTAAGTCGCAAAAACCATCGAGATGAGGATAAATCGTTGAAATGGGTTTGCCCACATCCTCACGCGCAACTAAAGCCACAAGGTGTGCTTCAGGGTGCTGCAACAACAGTTCCGTGATGCCGATGCCACCATATCCTGTGGCCCCAACCACTTTAACTCGGATCATTGAAAGCCTTTCGCAATAAAAATGTGAACCAACTATACTAAAAAAAGGCGCAAGATACAAAAATGAATTATGGGTCTTTATTGGAATTTCACAATGGTCAATTGACAAAGTACATGC